>JAPPLI010000165.1:45981-62990 GCA_028819495.1 Gammaproteobacteria bacterium
CCGGACTGTTTTCCGTCGAGTCATGGGGCGGCGCCACGTTCGACGTGGCGCTCCGTTTTCTGCATGAAGACCCCTGGCAGAGGCTCTTTGAGCTCAGCGGCGCCATGCCCAACATCATGCAACAGATGCTGCTTCGTGCCTCGAATGCAGTCGGTTACAAGAGTTATCCGGATAACGTGGTCAGGTTTTTCATCCGCCAGGCTGCCGATGCAGGTATCGACGTATTCAGGATATTCGACAGCCTCAACTGGCCGGAGAACATGCAGGTTGCCATTGACGCGGTCGGCGAAACGGGAAAAATTATAGAGGCGGCAATCTGTTACACCGGAGATATCCAGAACCCCGCAAAGCAAAAGTACAGCCTGGACTATTACCTGGACCTGGCGTGTAAATACCAGGACATGGGTATTCATATACTGGGCATAAAAGACATGGCGGGTTTGCTTAAGCCGGGAGCGGCGCGATTGTTGATTACGGCCTTGAAGCAGGAAATTGACCTGCCGGTTCATTTGCATACCCATGATACCAGCGGTATTTCCGCAGCAACCGTATTGGCCGCAGTGGAAGCGGGCGCGGATATCGTCGATGCCGCAATCGACAGCATGAGCGGTCTTACCTCACAACCGAATATGGGCGCAATAGTGGCAGCCCTGGAACATACCGATAAGAGCACCAACCTGGATTCGGAAGCTATCCGGGTTATCAGCAGTTACTGGGAAGAGGTGAGAGAACAGTACACCGCGTTCGAGCCCGCGATCCGATCGGGCGCCTCGGAGGTCTACGTCCATGAAATGCCCGGCGGTCAATACACCAACCTGAGGGAACAGGCGCGATCCCTGGGCATCGAAAGGCGCTGGCCTGAAATTGCCCGGGCCTATGCAGACGTGAATGAATTGTTTGGAGATATCGTCAAGGTAACGCCTACCTCCAAGGTGGTGGGCGATATGGCTCTGGCAATGGTCACGGCCGGATTGACGAAACAGGATATTCTTGACCCCGGGAAGGAAATTGCTTTTCCGGAATCGGTGGTCCAGTTTTTTCACGGGGAGATGGGACAGCCCGTCGGCGGGTTTCCCCAGGCATTACAGGCCAAGGTGCTGAACGGCAAAGCGCCCTTGCAGGGCCGGCCGGGTGAAGAGCTCGCGCCTGTTGACCTGGAACATGACAGGGAAACCCTTGCTGTTCAACTCAAGGAGGAAGTGTCCGATTTCGATCTTGCCTCATGGCTGATGTATCCGAATGTTTTCATGGACTATGCTGAAATGGAACGCAAGTACGGCGATGTCAGTATTTTGCCGACCCATATTTTTTTCTACGGCCTGCAAAGCGGAGAGGAAACGGTATTATCTTTTGAGGATAACCGGCAGGCGATCGTGCATTACCTGGCAACATCGGAGCCTGATGAAGAAGGGATGCGCCGGGTATTTTTTGAACTGAACGGCCAGCCCCAGACTGTTATCGTCAGGGATAACAATCTCAGCTATGAGGTCCACCAGAATGAAAAAGCGGATCCTGCCGATCCCTGCCACCTGGCGGCGCCCATGCCCGGCCTGGTCGTTACCGTAGAAGTATCAACCGGGGAACGTGTCAGGCAGGGCGACACGGTGGTGGTGCTGGAAGCGATGAAAATGCAGTCGGCTATTCCGGCAGAGCAAAGCGGCATCGTCAAACGGGTCGTCGTCAGTCCCGACCACGTGGTTGATACCGGCGACCTGCTGGTGGTGATTGAGTAATTTCCAGCGCTTCTTGTCTATTTCATTTATCACCGCGTTGAAAATAATAAGTCGCAATACTGCCAATCACAGCGCCTCCGATTCCTGAAGTCAGCACGGTTTTTGCGAAATCGTAGTTGTCGTCGATGTAGGAGTCATAGATAAGCCAGAGCAGAAGTGCGCTCGTCAGCAAACCGACGATGAGTGAAATGAAGTTACCGAAGAGGCGCAACCATCGCTCTGGGCGTAAATCTGACTCCGAATGGAAGTGATCAATCAGGTGATCGATCAGCGCATCACGACGAGCATCATCCTCGATTGTTGCAGCTGTTTTGATAGTGTCGCGAAATTCCTTTTTCATGGTTGTTTCCGAATCAACCTGTTATTTCGGCTGATTATTCTCCCTGAGTTGTTGCCGCCTGAGCGCTTCATCAAGCATTTTACTGGTTTCAGGTTCGGATCTCAGAATTTCCTGGACTTTCGGATCCTGAAAAAACCTTCTCCCGACATCTTCGAGAAACTCGGATACTTCCTCTCTGGAACGTTGCCTGATTTTGAACATGGCCAAAACCTTCTTCCTAAAAATACATAATCAAGGCTGATTATAGTCCTGGAAAACCGGCGTTGCAATATCAAAAAAGACTTCGCTTGGTCCAGGGAAAACAGCTGAGATAATCCTCGATGAGTTTGTGATATTGCCGTTTTGTTATATGGCATTTTTAAAGGCTGACTTTGAAAATGCAAGGTCTAAAATATCAAATCAGGCTTCACTTTCTCATCACAGGATACCTGGGGTAATATTTATCCGGTAGGATATGAACAGTCATTTCCCCTGAGGAACATTACTAATGACGATAACCACGGCATTCACTGAACTGGTCGGCTGCCGCCATCCGATCCAGAACGCGGGCATGGGTACGGCATCACCGGCGCTGGGGGCTGCCGTTGCCACGGCCGGCGCCCTGGGTATGATAAGCGGCGCCCTGCTGCCGCCGGAGACCCTGGAAAATATCCTGAATGGCATTGATGATATTTCTCCCGGACGTCTGGGCGTTAATTTCCTTATCCCGTTTCTGGAAGACAGGAGTGTGATAGATATTGCAGTTGGACATTGTCGAGTTGTTGAGTTTTTTTACGGGGACCCGAATGAGGACCTGGTCAGGCAGGTCCATGCCGGCAGCGCCCTGGCCGCCTGGCAGGTCGGCAGTCTCAATGAAGCAAAATCGGCCGTGGATGCCGGTTGTGATTTCATCATAGTGCAGGGCTTCGAGGCAGGAGGGCACGTAAGAGGCACGGTTTCCCTGTTGCCGTTATTGACGAGAATCCTGGATGAAGTGACATTGCCGGTCGTGGCCGCGGGCGGCATTGCCGGCGCGTCCGGCCTCGCCGCAGTCCTGGCTGCCGGCGCAGGCGCCGCACGGCTCGGCACGCGCTTCGTCGCCACGCCTGAATCAGGGTATCATCCGCAGTATATTCAGAACCTGATCAATGCAACAGATGAAGATACCGTATACACCGACCGGTTTTCCGTAATGTGGCCCGACGCGCCGCACAGGGTGTTGAAAAAGTCTCTGGATACGGCTGAGAGCTGCCGTGATGAGATAGTAGGACAGGCAACACTTAATAAGGAAAAGATTGATATCCTCCGCTTCAGCGTCATGTGTCCGTTTGTCGGTACCAGCGGAAATATTGAGGCCATGGCGCAGTATGCCGGGCAGAGCGTCGGCAGTGTGGACTCGGTAAAACCGGCGGCAGAAATCGTCACGGAACTGGTACAGGGGGCGGAACATTTACTCAATCGGCAATCACTCAAAGGTACGGCCGTATGAAAACTGGAGTAATAGGTCTTGGCGCCATGGGCAGCGGCATGGCTTTGAACCTGCACAAGGCAGGGCGCCTGCATGGGGTATGGAACCGTACCCGCGGCAAGGCGGAGCGGGTCGCCGGGCAGACCGGCGCAATACTGTTTGAATCACCGGCGGGACTGGCGTCGGAATGTGAACTGGTAATCCTCTGCGTGTCCAGGGATGCGGACGTGCTGGAAATGGTAGCGCAGGTCGCTTCAACCGCAAAAACCGGCGCCATTGTGGTCGACACTTCCACCGTCAGCAGCGCCACGGCGCAACGGGCCGCAGGTATATTGGCGGAAAAGGACGTGGATTTCCTGGACTGCCCTGTTTCCGGCGGCGTGGAAGGGGCTAAAAGCGGCACCCTGGCAATGATGGCCGGCGGCGCCGGCGAGGTGCTGGCCAGGGCGGAAGATACTTTATACTCGATTGCCGCGACCATCACGTTAGTGGGGCCCACCGGCAGCGGCCAGGCCTGCAAGGCGGTGAACCAGATCATGTGCGCCGGCATCAACCAGGCCGTGACAGAAGCCCTGTCTTTCGGCGAGGCCATGGGACTGGATATGAACAAGGTGGTGGACGTTGTAGCGAAGGGTGCCGCGGGCAACTGGTTCCTGGACCATCGCGGCAAGACCATGCTGGTCGACGACAACGGTACCGGCTTTAAGCTGAACCTGCACCACAAGGACCTGACCATCTGCAAGGACATGATCCGGGAACTGGACAAGGTTTCCCTGCCGTTGGTCGATACGACTCTCAAACAGTACGAAGAGTTAATGGAACAGGGCTACGGTGATGAGGATATCTCCGCGCTGTACCGGTTGAAACGGCCATAAATCGGAATTAAGGGGTCAGAGTAAAATTTCTGACGAAATTCTTACTCTGACCCCATCTATTTGCCATGCCGGGCTTGACCCGGCATCCCGTGAGATATTGTGTCGCCCAAAGGGCGACTCTTTGTCTACTGACCCCTGGTATTGTTCTACAGGTTGACGAATCCTGAAAAATATGCAGAATATCGCATCTCACAGGTATTCTGCCTGAACAGGATTAATTCCCTTAACTTGAATGAATCAACTGAATATTGATTATGACAGTCAATGACAAGCCGCCGGCGATTGAAGTCCAGGGACTGGATAAACGCTTCGGGCCCATTCATGCGGTACGGAACGTTTCCTTCTCCGTGCGCCACGGCGAGGTCCTGGGCTTCCTGGGTCCTAACGGCGCCGGCAAGTCAACTACCATGAAGATGATCACCGGCTTTCTTGAGCCGACTGACGGGACGGTGCGGGTTAACGGGCATGACGTTATGACCGACCCGATCAGCGTGAAGTCGGCTATCGGATACCTGCCGGAAGGCGCCCCTGCCTACGGGGAGATGACGGTCGTACGGTTTCTGGAATTCGTTGCGGAGATACGCGGTTACAGCGGCGCGGAAAAACAGCAGCGGATCGACAGGGTCATTGATCTTGTACACCTCGACGGCGTCCTGGAACAGACCGTCGAAACCCTGTCCAAGGGTTTCAAACGCCGCGTCGGTGTGGCGCAGGCCCTGTTACACGATCCTGACGTCCTGATCATGGACGAGCCCACGGATGGTCTTGATCCAAACCAGAAACACGAAGTCAGGAGTTTGATCAAGGAAATGGCGGAAAACAAGGCAATTGTGATCTCCACCCATATCCTGGAGGAAGTCGATGCTGTATGCAGCCGTGCGATTATCATAGCGGCCGGACAAATCCTGTTTGACGGCACGCCGGCCGAACTGCGGGCGCAGTCCGAAAAGAATGACTACGACGATGCATTCCGAACCATCACTACCCGTTTCTACGCAAGTCAGGGAGAGGCGGGCCAGTCATGAACAACAACGTCAAGGCCGTATTGAAGCGGGAGCTGTACGGTTATTTCCATACGCCCGTTGCATATGTCTTTATCATTATTTTTCTGTTTCTGACGGGTATTTTCAGTTTTTACCTGGGTGCGTTTTACGAACGCGGCCAGGCGGACCTCGAACCGTTTTTCCGGTTCCACCCCTGGCTGTACCTGTTCCTGATACCGGCCATTTCCATGCGGCTCTGGTCCGAAGAGCGCAAGACCGGCACCATAGAACTGCTCATGACCCTGCCCATTTCGGTTACGGATGCGGTGCTGGGCAAATTCCTTGCCGCCTGGTGTTTTACGGCAATCGCCCTGGCGCTGACCTTCCCTATGTGGATCACCGTAAATTATCTCGGCGACCCGGATAATACCGTTATCCTTGCCGGCTACCTCGGCAGCCTGCTGATGGCCGGCGGTTTCCTGGCCATCGGGTCCTGCATATCTGCCCTGTCAAAGAGCCAGGTCATCGCCTTCGTCATCAGTGTTGTCATCTGTTTTCTGTTCATCCTCAGCGGCTTTCCGCTGGTGCTGGATTTTTTCCAGGGCTGGGCGCCCCAGGCCCTGGTGGACGTGATTTCGTCACTGAGTTTTCTGACCCACTTCGATTCCATCAATAAGGGCGTGATCGATTTACGCGACATTATTTATTATCTCGTGCTTATTGCCTTCTGGCTGTATGCCAATGTCGTGGTCATCGATTCCCGCAAGGCCGACTGAGGAACGGGTATGAAATACAAACATCTCTTATCAGGTTCGGGCATCCTGCTGGCGGCGGTTCTGGCGGTGGCGCTGATTACCATCGGCAACAACCTGTTTACCGGTGTACGGCTCGACCTGACCGAGAATAAACTGTTCACGCTGTCGCCGGGCTCCATCAACATCATCACCAGCCTGGACGAGCCTGTTACCCTGGATTTTTACGTGTCCCGCAAGACCATGGCCGACTTCCCGCAACTGGTGAATTACGCCAACCGGGTGCGGGACCTGTTGGAAGAGTATGCCGCGAAATCGGGTGGCAATATCGAACTTTCCGTCATTGAACCGGAACCGTTCTCGGAGGAAGAAGACCAGGCCGTGGCCAGCGGCCTGAACGGAATCGCCGTCAATGCGGCCGGTGACCGCGCCTACCTGGGTCTGGTCGGCGTCAACTCCACGGATGACGAAGCCACCATCCCGTTTTTTCAGGCAAGCCGGGAGGACGCGCTGGAATACGATATCACCAAGCTGATCTATAACCTCGCCAACCCGGAAAAGCGCGTCATCGGCGTGATGACGGGATTGACGTTGTTCGGCGACCCGGCGCAGGGCATCCGGGAACGCTGGGCCATTATCGACGTTATGGAGGAATTCTTCGAGGTGCGCAATATCGGCGCGGACACGGATTACATAGATGAAGACGTCGATGTGCTGATGGTCGTGCATCCCAAGAATTTTGCGGAGGAAGCCCTGTTCGCCATAGACCAGTACCTGCTCCGGGGCGGCCATGCCATGCTGTTTGTCGACCCGCTGGCCGAGGGGGACAACGCAGAACCGGATCCGGCAAACCCGTACGTCATGCCGGACATGTCTTCCAACCTGAACATCATGCTGGAAGGCTGGGGCCTGGAAGTCGGCACCGGTGAAATTGCCGCGGACATCAACCTGGCAATGCGGGTGCAGACCCAGGGTGCCCGAGGCCCCCAGGAGAGCAATTACCTGCCCTGGCTGAGGCTGGAAGCGGACAACCTGGACCGGCAGGATTTCAGCACCAGTGAGTTGAACCTGATCCACATGGGCACCGCAGGGGTTATCGACCTGAAAGAGGACGCTAACATTGAATTTGCCCCGCTGATACGGACCACGGCCGATTCGATGAGAATGCAGCGGGACCTGATATTCTTCCAGCGCGATCCCAACGTGATGCTGTCCAACTTCGAATCCGGCAATACCCCCCTGGTACTCGCGGCTCGCATCAGCGGCACGGTGCCCAGCGCCTATCCCGAGGGTGTATTGATAGAGGACGAAGAAGAGGAAGCGGCGCCGGTTGAAGACATCGTCAAGGAGGGCCGGGTGGACGTCATCCTGGTCGGGGACACCGATATCCTGGCGGACCACTTCTGGATGAGGACGCAGAATTTCTTCGGAGTGCAGATTCCCCAAAGTATTGCCAACAACGGCGATTTCGTCATCAATACCCTGGAAAACCTGGCGGGCAGCACCGACCTGATAAGCCTGCGCAGCCGGGGAGAATTTTCCCGCCCGTTTACCGTGGTGGAACAGATCCGCCGGGATGCGGAAGCCAGGTTCCGCGCACAGGAGCAGGAACTGCAGGCCCGCTTGCAGGAGACGGAGCAGAAGATTGCCCAGTTACAGCAAGAGGGTGGAGAAGGGGCATTGTTGTTGAGCCAGGAACAGGCCGCTGAAATCGAAAAATTCAGGCTCGAACAAATCAGGACGCGCAAGGAATTGCGCGCGGTCCAGCACGAACTGCAAAAGAATATCGAGCGCCTGGGCACACAGCTCAAATTTATCAATATCGGCCTGATACCGTTAATCATTGCGTTGCTTGCCGTGGTTGCGGGTATGCAACGGGCGCGCCGCAAAGCGTGATGAACAACAGGTATTTAATAGCCGTAGCAGTGACCTTCATCGTCGCGGTCGCGGCAGTGCTCGTCAGCCAGCAAAGGGCGCCCCAGACCAGCAGGGACAAATATGCGCTGTTCCCGGAACTTTCAGGGCGCATTAATGATGTAAGCGAACTGGCCGTCCGCGACGGCCAATCTGTGCTGACCGTCCGGCGCGTATCCGGCAACTGGAGTATTGCGGATGCGGATGATTACCCCGCGCTGGTGGATAAGGTAAAACAAACAGTGCTGGCCGTCTCCGACCTGCAGGTGATTGCGGAGAAGACGGACAATCCCGACCTCTACAAGAGGCTGGGCGTTGAAGACCCGGACAGCACGGGCGCCATCTCCAACCTGCTGACGGTGTCGGGCAACGGTGAGCAACTGGCGGAATTGGTCGTCGGTAAGACCAGGAGAAGTAAATCCGCTGCCGGTGCGCCGGGCTTGTACGTGCGTATTCCCGATCAGCAACAGGCATTGCTGGTGGAGGGCAGACTATCGGTAAGCGCCGATATAATTGACTGGATCAGGAGGGATATCATCGATATCGAGGGGGACCGTGTCAATGCCGTCCGCCTGCGACCGGCAGGCGGGACGGAAGTGTTCCTGGACAGGGAAAACACCGCAGACGACCTGGCGTTACACGATATCCCGGAAGGGAAGGAACCGGCATCCGAGTACCTGCTCGGCCGAATGGCGTCCGTGCTTGAAAATATATACGTGGAAGGCGTAAAAAAAGAGAACAGTATCGATTTCTCCAGGCCGGATACCATAATCGACATAACGACATTCGATGGTTTGACGGCGACTATCCAGGTCGTGAAAAGTGGTAAACACACCTATGCAGGATTTTCCTTTGCCGCGCAGGATAGCGGAGTGGCCACTAGTGAGTCCCCGGCAGAAACGGACGCAGGGGAGGAAGCAGAACTGACGCCCGAACAGGAAGCAGAAACACTGAACAGCCTGGTACAGGGCTGGGCCTATCGTTTATCCTCCTCCAAGGTGGAATTGTACGGCCATACCCTATCCGACCTGGTGCAGGATCCCGTAGAGGAAGAAACGGAATAGCATCACTGCTCTTCCCGGCAAATCTGCCACCATCCCGACTCGGGCGCCAGGATATATGGGGTCAGAGTAAGAATTTCGCCAGAAATTTTACTCTGACCCCTGGATTTTTCCGCGTCCCGGGTGCTGAAATAATGTCCTATTTCCACTTTTTTCGCAAAAAAACAAGAAAACCATAAATTTTTTCAGGGCATAACTCTTTGATAAATAAGAAATAAAAAAAGTATTTGCAATTTTTTTAAAAAAATTTGCAAATTTCTGTTGCATTGCACAAATCCATGGGTTATGATGCGCCGCAACATTCACTTAAACGAGGAGATATCAACCATGAATGTACAGACCGGAAAATACTTTGAACCCGTCAGGGAGATTAATGCCCTGGCATTGGAAAACGTAGAGAAGCTGCTTGAGATCCAGCTCCAGTCAATCAATGACACCGCCAGGCTGAGCGTTGAGCAGATGAAGTCTGCTGCCGACATAAAGGATGCCGATGGCCTGAAGAAGTACTTCACGGAACAGGCTGAAACGGTGAAAGCTCTTGGCGAGCGTTTCATCAAGGACAGCCAGGCTGCCCTGGAACTGGGCGTCAGCTATACCGATAAGGTACAGCAGATCGTATCCGAGACGATCAAGCAGGATGCGCCGGTGACTGCAACCGCAGCCAAAACTGCTCCGAAAACCAAATAAGCAGGTAACCTAACCCTCCTTTCCGCCGGCTTTCCCCCCAGAGCCTGCGGTTGGTCAGCCGCCCGAAAGGGCGGCTTTTTTATTTTCGGCCTGTTAAAATGGCCGAACTCCAAACTCATTTTGTTTAAAGCGCATGTCATGACGTTCCAGCAATTGATTGTTTCCCTGCAACAGTTTTGGTCAGAGCAGGGCTGCGTCATACAGCAACCCTATGATATGGAGGTCGGCGCCGGCACCTTTCATCCGGCTACTTTCCTGCGTGCAATTGGCCCCGAGCCCTGGAATGCCGCATACGTACAGCCTTCCAGGCGTCCCACGGACGGGCGTTATGGTGATAATCCCAACCGCCTGCAACGTTATTACCAGTTCCAGGTGATATTGAAACCATCGCCTCCTGATATCCAGGAACTCTACCTGAGCTCCTTACGGCACCTGGGAATAGACACGCTCACCCATGACGTAAGATTCGTAGAAGACAACTGGGAATCTCCTACCCTGGGCGCCTGGGGTCTGGGCTGGGAAGTCTGGCTGAACGGTATGGAGATCAGCCAGTTCACATATTTCCAGCAGGTCGGGGGACTGGAATGCAAGCCGGTTTCCGGCGAGATTACCTACGGGCTGGAACGGATAGCCGTGTACCTGCAGGATGTCGACAACGTCTACGACCTGGTCTGGACTGACCCGGAAGACGGCCCGGTGAGCTACGGCGATATCCATCACCAGGATGAAGTGGAAATGTCAGCCTACAATTTCGAGAAAGCTGACACCGCGGCCCTGTTCCGCTGGTTCGACGAATGTGAAGCGCATTGCATGAAGCTGGTTGAGGATGACCTGCCGCTGCCTGCCTATGAACTGGTGCTGAAGGCATCACATATTTTCAACCTGCTGGATGCCAGACATGCAATCAGTGTGACCGAACGGCAACGATTCATCCTCAGGGTCCGAACCACCGCGCGAGCTGTAGCGCGCAGTTATTTCGACAAGAGGGAAAAACTGGGATTTCCGTTGTGTACAAAAAAGATTTGCTCCTCGAAATAGGGACGGAAGAGTTACCGCCAAAGTCGCTGACGCGGCTTGCGCCATCCCTGGCCGGCGCTATCCGCCAGGGCCTGCAGGACAAGGAACTTGAGCATGGAGATTGTTCCTGGTACGCCACCCCACGCCGGCTTGCTGTTATTGTGAGGGCCCTCGCGGACATACAGCCGGACAAGGAAACAGTCAAACGCGGACCGTCCGTTGCATCCGCATACGACGAGGCGGGCAATCCGACCAGGGCTGCGGAGGGGTTTGCCCGTTCCTGTGGTGTAAAAGTTGCAGAGCTTGATACCCTGAAAACGGATAAGGGCAGCTGGTTGTCTTACAGCTACCTTGCCACGGGAGCCCGAACCGAAGAACTGTTACCCGTGATCATCGAACGGGCCTTGGCCGGTTTACCCATATCAAGGCGCATGCGCTGGGGCGACGGCGACATAGAGTTTGTGCGGCCCGTGCATTGGGCGGTACTGTTGTTTGGAGAGGACATTGTCCGCGCGACAGTACTGGGTACGGAAACAGGCCGGAACACCCGCGGGCATCGTTTCCATCATCCGGAGACGATTTCCCTGGCCTCTGCCGGGGAATACCTGGCCAGGTTGCAGAATGAGGGACACGTTACGGCCGATTTCAGTGAGAGGAAAAAACAAATCAGGCAGGCGGCAACCGACGCTGCGCAGGCCCTCGGGAGAACCGTGTTGATGGATGAGGATCTCCTGGATGAAGTGACGGCGCTGGTGGAATGGCCTGTGACGATCACCGGATCGTTTGATGAACAGTTCCTTGAACTCCCCGCGGAAGCGCTCATTGCCACCATGCAGTCTCACCAGAAGTATTTTCCCGTAACGCACCCAGACACAGGCGAACTGACTGCCGATTTTATCGCCGTAGCCAATATCGACAGCGTATCCCCGGAGTTGGTCAAGCAGGGAAATGAGCGGGTCATAACTCCGCGCCTGAGTGATGCAGCGTTTTTCTGGGAGCGTGACCGCAGCCTGCCCCTGGAAAGTCTCACGGTAAAACTGGACAAGGTAATTTTTGAACAAAAGCTGGGTACTCTCGCCGACAAGACAGCGCGTATTGGAAATCTCGGCGAATATATCGCGGGACAACTTGAACTGGACTCAGGCCTGGTCGAGCGCGCAGCGCGGCTGGCGAAATGCGACCTGTTGAGCGATATGGTAGGCGAGTTTCCGGAACTCCAGGGGATTATGGGGCGTTACTATGCGCTGGAAAACAATGAACACCCCGAGGTCGCCAGGGCGCTGGAGGAACAGTATATGCCTATTTATGCCGGCGCCGACCTGCCGGAAACGGATACGGGCAAGGTCCTCGCTCTGGCCGACAAACTGGACACCCTGGCCGGAATTTTTGCCATCGGCAAAGGACCCACCGGCGACAAGGACCCCTACGGACTGCGCCGCGCCGGCCTGGGGTGTTTACGGATCATGATTGAATGCGAGCTACCCCTGGACCTTGAAGCCTGTCTGGCGTATTCAGCCGGTACGTTTCCGGAATCCCTCAATGCACCGGCAATAACCACCGAGGTATTTGATTTCATGCTGGACAGGTTGCGGCGTTACTACCTGGATGCCGGCATCAGTCCGGCCGTATTCGACGCGGTGCAGGCATGCCGGCCGGCGCAGCCCCATGATTTTAACCTGCGGGTGCTGGCCGTAGGCGAGTTCCTGCGGCTGCCTGAAGCGGACAGCCTGGTAGCGGCCAACAAACGCATCGGCAACATCCTCAAACAGGCGCAATATACTACCGCATCAGCAATCGATGAAGCGTTGCTGGTGGATAAAACGGAACGGGAGCTCCATAATCAAATGCTTGCATCCGGGGCAGAACAGCACGGCGCATCCGGGGATTACATCGCCCGCCTGGCCGCGCTAGCGGGTTTGAGGGATTACGTTGACGCCTTTTTTGATGAGGTAATGGTCCTGTGCGAGGACGACGCGTTGAGAAAGAACCGTCTGGCCTTATTGAATGAATTGCGGCGCCTGTTCCTGGCCACCGCGGATATCTCCAGGCTGCAATGAAACTGGTGATACTCGACATGGACGGCGTGATTAACCATGATTCCGATGACTATATCAAGTCGGAACAGGAATGGGAGGCGCTACCCGGCAGCCTGCAAGCCATTGCCCGGCTTAATCAACGCGGCTATCACACTGTCATTGCAACCAATCAATCCGGACTGGCCAGGGGCAAGCTGACCCTGAATGAGTTGAACAGGATTCACCGGAAAATGCATACCCATCTCGCTCAGTACGGCGGCGTGATAGAAGCCATTTTCTTCTGCCCACACGGACCCGATGAAGGCTGCGCCTGCCGTAAACCTGAACCCGGGCTGTTAAAGGAGATTGAAAGAAGGCTGCATACCCCGCTGTCCGGCGTATCCGTCATAGGCGACAGGCTGAGTGATATCCAGGCAGCCCTGGCGGTCGGCGCAAGTCCGATACTGGTCAGGACCGGGAAGGGGCAAAGGCAACTGGACGAGGGACTTGTTCCGGACGGTATTCCCGTCTATAACGATCTGGCACAGGCAACGACGGCGCTGCTTTCCGGCAGGTGATTACAGTGTATTCACCGGACAGGGTAAGTCTATTGCAATGGACCGGATCGTGTCTGTTCATCCTGGGCATGGTGATATCCACGCTCATCGCGGTTCCCATCACGTTATTCCTGCTGGCAGTGCCCTTCCCGCTCAGGTTCCGGCTTGTGTCCAACTGGGCCAGGTTCAACCTGTGGAGCCTGGGTGTAACCTGCAGGATAAAAGCCGAGATCGAGGGACTGGAAAACATCACCGAGCAACCCGCGATCATCATGTGCAAACACCAGTCCACATGGGAGACCCTGGTGATTCAAATATTGTTCCCCCCCCAGGTATGGTTATTGAAACGAGAATTACTGCGTATCCCCATCTACGGCTGGGGACTCGCGACCATGAAACCCATCGCCATCGACCGTTCCCTGGGGGTACGCTCGCTGAAACAACTCGTACGCCAGGGCAAGGAGCGTCTGGATGCGGGTTTATGGGTGGTGGTATTCCCGGAAGGCACCAGGTTGGCGCCGGGCGTACGGCAGAAATACCATCCCGGCGGCGCATTGCTGGCAGAGAAAGCTGGCTATCCGGTCATCCCGATAGCGCACAACGCCGGCTACCTGTGGCCGCGCCACAGCTTTCTCAAACGGCCCGGCACCATCCGCATGGTTATCGGCCCTCCCATACAATCCGGGGGCAAGAAGGCCGGGCAAATCCTGCGCGAGACGGAGGAGTGGATTGAAACTACCGTAGCGAGCCTGCCCGCGCCGGTTAGCCGGTAACAGCTAACCTCGATAAATCAGAGTTTCCTTAATCCCGGTATTGGATGTTTTTCCTGGCATCGACCCACAGGTCGTTCGCAATCGGGTTGTTCATTTCCTCAAACAGGTGGCCCACCAGGCCGGCACACCGCGCCGTCAGGACGATGCCGCGCATCATGGACGCCGGCACCCCGGCTTCTGCGAGCACCGCGGCGATGGCAGCACTGGCGTTGATGACCAGGGTTTTGTTGAGGACTTCCTGCAAACAGGATTCGAGCAGGCGCATCGCCTTGACATAATCGCCGCCGATTCCCGCTTCCACGGATATCTCCAGGAGTCTCTCTACACGGGGGTCGTTGCCATGATGAATAGGATGGCCGAAACCGGGAACCGGACGGCGCAGTTGCCGGTAGGACCCGACTTTTTCCAGCGCCACGGATTTTCTTTCCTGTTCAGGAACTGCCACTATCTCTTCCAGGAGCGCACCACATTCCCCTGCCGTGCCTGCGTAGCGGTCTCCCACTCCCAACAGACCCGCGGCCACTGCGCCCTGGAATGATTCCGGCGCGCCGTGATGAGTCAGCCTGGTTGTCAGCGCAGAAGGTACCAAGCCGTGCTCCATGATGGTCACCATTACCGCGTCAACGATGCGGCACTGTCTTTCGGTAGGTTCCGTACCGATCGCCTGCAACAGGAACAGTTCCGTGAACGAGTACTTTCCCATGATGTCGCTCACGAGGTTTTTACCGCGAATCAGAATATTGTCTGCATCAAACCCGCATATGGCCGTTGACGGAGGCGCTTTGTCATTCACCGGTAGATCCCCTTACTGTTGAGATAGAACAGTGCCCTGTTGTAGGAGCAACAACTATAGCACGATGCCGGCCCTGACCGGGCGCCTCAGCAGCGCTTCATCTCAAACTGCCAGGTTCTCGTTCAGCACCCTGATATGTTCCGGCCCCATGCCGCAACAGCCGCCGACTATCTGCACGCCCTGTTCCATCCACTGCCTCACATAGCCGAGATAGTCCAGTGGTGCAATAATATCCTCGAACTTCCAGTTCGGTGGGACGAAATGCCCGCTTTCCGCGTAGGCAAACATGGGGCCGTCCCACAACTCACTCAATTCCGTCAACGCCGGACCGGTATTATGGACACTGGTATGCATCACCCCTGCCGCGTCACAGCCCATTTCCAGGACATCCTCTGCCATCGGCCTGAACGGTACGGTCTCGTCATCGCGCACGGGCGACTCATAGTTGGTCAATGAACCCGCGTCGTTCATGGAAGCGCTGAACCCCGTCCAGACCGGTAATCCAGTTGCCCAGGCAGCAGGTATAATCATTCCGGCGACGTCCACTTCACGCACCATCTCCGCGATAATCAGTTCGGCGCCGGCTTCCGCCAGCAACTCCGCCTGCCGGATAAAGCCTTGCTTCACTTGATCGGTTTTTGGAACGAAAAAATCATCAAGCGCCGGCATGGACGATACGGAAGCGGCAACACAGACATCCTTGCCCGCATTCTCGCGCGCCTCCAACGCCAGCCTGACAGCAATCTGGTTGATATCGGCAATCTGATCTTCCATTCCCAGGCGCTTGATTACGTGTGGAGCCGTACCGAACGTATTCGCGATAATAATATCGGCGCCGGCATGGATGTAACTCTCATGCACCTGTCGCACCAACTCGGGCTGCTCCATATGGGCGATACCACACCAGGCCAGGCCGTTCATCTCAACGCCCAGCCGCTCAATCTCCGAGCCGGTGCCCCCGTCCAGCAGGACAACTTCACCGTTATCCAGCTTGTCTTTGATGATTCGATAGCTCATGTGTTTCTATCAAACTCCAACCGGCCAGCCTGCTGGTAGAGTTCGGCCAAAGCCTGTTCAGCTTTTTCATACATCCCTTGCAGTGTTTTGTCTTTCCTTATAAGCGGATGGCTGCCAATAAATTGATAAACGTAGTCCAACGCAACAGACGCGCGGTCCATGAGTTCGAAATAATGGCCGTCGTTTATTGCATCATCCGTAGGGTCAGGGATAAGGGTTGACCCTTCGTCTGTATCTTGTTCTTCAAGTATCGGACTACGGAATGCGCGGAGAAAATACCGTATGTCTTCCCTTAGTTCTGCAGCCGTTTCACCCATGGGCGCGACGGATTCTTGTGTCCAGCCGTCTATGTTACCGTCATCCCGGTAATAAACTTCGTGGACATGATACGTCACTGAGTCCGATTCAGTATGGTGCTTCCTGATTACTCTGTAATTCCAGTGTGACATTCTCATAGTACAGCCGGGTTCACTGACTTCACCTCATTATATCAGTAAAGACTCCACTCCAGCGATCACGGTTTTTCCAGAATAGACATTGTGGGCAACTCTCTCCTTCAGGGTAATCGATTCCTTCTTCGTGCGGGCAGCCTATGATGGCATCGACCATAACAGTACTCCTGGCGCCCCATTTCTTCAAAAGGGTGTCGATACGGAGCGCGGTGTCGTCAGCTTTGCGCAGGTCCGAGCCATCAGTGGAACTCCATCGTTCCATTGACGCGATGTTTTCGGTGTCATCCTCCATACAGGCTACAACGACTTTCGTGGCGGTTGCGTCGTCTGGCCCATAAAAGGCGATGCTTACAATTGGATATCCACGGAAGCCTTGTTTCACCCGTTTCCGTATGCGATCTCTGGCTCTTTTCTGTTTAAAGTCCGGCATAACGTGAGGACTATTCCAGCCCCGTCAGACGTTCAATGAACCGGTTCTTGCGGGAATGGCGGGCGCGAAGGGCGTTAAGGCGCTCCGAATAGGCATTCAAGGTATTGCCTTCCTCAGCCAGGACACGCAGGTCGGCAAGCAATTCAGTTGCCCGTTCATAACC
>JAPPLI010000026.1 GCA_028819495.1 Gammaproteobacteria bacterium
GCAACCACGCAGACAAGGTGGAAAATACCAGCAGGAACGGCAATCCGGCGGAAAAACCGAGAAAACTCATGGCAATGACGCGCGGCTTACTGTAAACCGCCAGCGCTTCTTGCCAGTCTCTGCCGGTTTTATCAATCATTTCTGGGAAGCGTTCAGTTCCTCTTCCGACATGTGGTGCCTGGCATGCACCGGGCGCATCAGGGCATTGCTGACCAGCGCGATGGCCAGCAGCAGGGCCATGAGGTACATGGTGCTGTTATACAGGTTCGGGGTCGGGTCGACGGTCCCGGCCGGCGCGATGTCCATCAGGCTGGCGATGGTCACGGTCTTTGCCTGCACCAGCGCCGGCAACTGGTCGAGTCCGGCGCCGAATGACTCGGCGAATACCGCGGGGTCGATCTTCGTAACCAGGTCATCAATGGCTTTGGTTACGGCGTTTTCCCGTAGCGATGTAATGGCCAGGGGTCCCAGCACGCCGGCGGTGCTCCAGGAGGTCAATAGCCGGCCGTGAATGCCCCCCACGTATCTCGTCCCGAAAATGTCCGCCAGGTACGCGGGGATAGTGGCGAAACCACCTCCGTACATGGTGAAGATGATCATGGTGGCCGCATAGAAATACACCAGCCAGACGACCGCGGGGTTGACGCTGACCTGCTGCGCAGTGTAGGGAATGGAACAGTACAGCAGGATGCCCAGCGCAAAGAAGATCCAGTAGGTATTGCGCCGCCCGATGTAATCCGACGTGCTGGCCCAGATAAACCGGCCCACCATGTTGAATATGCTGATCATGACGACATAGGTGGCGGCAAACGCCCCGTCAACGATGTGCGGCAGGGTCGTGCCGAAGATCTCGGTCATCATGGTCTTGGCCACGCCCAGCACGCCGATACCCGCGGTGACGTTGAAACACAGCACGATCCACAACTGGTAGAACTGCCGGGTTTTCAATGCCTGGTCGATGTCCACGTGGTTGCGCGTCATCATCCTCTTCTGCGCGTGCTCCTCGTCCGGGGGAGTCCAGCCCTCCGGCTGCCAGCCCGGAGCGGGCAGGCGATAGGAGAACGCCGCGATCATCATGATGATGAAATAAATCACGCCCATGGTGAAAAAGGTCTGGGCGACGCCGACCGAGCCGGTGCCCACCAGGTAAACGCCCTCCGGCCCCGGGATCACCATCTGCGCCACCTCGTTGGCGCCGACGACGACTACTTCGCGCAGTTCCCCGCCGACTTCCGCGAAGCGCCGGCCCGCGCGGGTGACCAGGTCGAGGTCAGCTACCGCGCCCAGGTACTCGGGCGCCCGGTAGAAATACTGGATGAAATACTCCTTCAGGGGCGCGCCGATCATGGCGCCGCCGCCGAAACCCATTATCGCCATCCCCGTGGCCATGCCGCGGCGGTCCGGGAACCAGCGGATCAAGGTGCTGACTGGCGAGACGTAACCCAGGCCCAGGCCGCACCCGCCCAGCACGCCGTAACCCAGGTACAGCAACCACAACTGGTGGGTGACGATGCCGATGCCGCCGACGATGAAACCGCCGCCCCAGCAGCAGGCCGAGACGACGCCTACCATGCGCGGACCCACCGTCTCCAGCCACCGGCCGGCAATGGCGGCGGCCAGCCCCAGGACCACAATCGATACCGTGAATATCCAGACCACGTCCTTCAAGGTCCAGTCATCGGCGGCGCTGATTACCACCCCGACGTGCTTGATAAGGGCGGGATTGAAGATGCTCCAGGCATACACCGAACCGATACACAGGTGAATGCCGAGAGCGGCCGGGACGATCAGCCAGCGATTGAACCCGGGTTTTGCGATAATGTGTTGCTTGGACAGGATGCCCGACATGAATTACCCCTTGTGTTATTTAAGAAACTGCTGGCTTAACCGCAAGTTCCGCATGAGCTCCGGACTACTTCATCGTCTGGCCGGGCCGCATAAATTTCGGGGTCAGAGTAAAATCGCCGAGAATGTCGGCAACAGCACGTCCGGTGGTGATTTTACTCTGACCCCACCAATTCGACCTGAGTCAGCGGAAAACATCATTGTAACGCGAATGAAATTGTATTTATCGAAATTTTTGCCTAGTCTATAATATTGCGCCATGCAAAAATTTCTGCGCCATATTATTTCAACACTGCGACAGCATGAGACAGGAAGACATATTAGTCGATAATTTCGGACGCACGGTCAACTATATCCGCATCTCGGTAACGGACCGCTGCGACTTCCGTTGCGTGTACTGCATGGACGAGGAGATGCAGTTCGTGCCCAGGGCCAAATTGTTGTCGCTGGAAGAGATTGCGTTTATTGCCAGGGCTGTTACCGAGCTGGGAGTCGGCAAGATCCGCATTACCGGGGGCGAGCCGCTGATCCGGCGCAATATCATCAAGCTGTTCCGGGACATCGGCCAACTGGATGGCCTTGATGAACTGGTGCTCACTACCAACGGTTCGCAATTGCCGAAACTGGCCGGCGAACTGAAAGACGCCGGGGTGAAACGCATCAACATCAGCCTGGATTCCCTCGACCACGACAAGTTCAGACGGTTGACCCGCGTCGGGGAACTTGACAAGGTGCTGGCCGGTATCGATGCGGCCATGGAAACCGGTTTCGAGAAAATCAAGATCAACTCGGTCATCCTGAAGAACCGCAACGACGATGAAGTACCGGACCTCGTTGAGTTTGCTTCAACGCGCGGCATGGACATCAGTTTCATCGAGGAAATGCCCCTGGGCGTCATCGATGAACACGACCGCGCCGAGGCCTATTATTCGAGTGACGAGATCAAGGCGGACCTGGAACGGCACTATACGCTGTTGCCGACCACCGAGACCACCGGCGGCCCGTCGCGCTACTACAGGATCGTCGAAACCGGTACCCGTGTAGGCTTTATCTCACCCCACAGTCATAACTTCTGCGACAGTTGCAACCGGGTCAGGCTCACCTGCGAGGGCCGCCTGCTGCTCTGTCTCGGCCAGGAACACTCCGTGGACCTGCGCCAGGTCATCCGCTCCCATCCCGGCGACATGGACAGGCTGAAGCAGGCGTTGTTACGCTCCATGGACATCAAACCCAAGGGACATGAATTCGATCTTTCCGCCAAACCCGTCATCTTCCGCCATATGAATATGACCGGGGGCTGAGCCGGAAAAAGCGCTAGACACTCAACGTGTCTTTTATCCCGTCAACGCTGTATCAACATGAATAACCTGTCAAGTCGCGGGCCGGCAATGACCGATGCCGGCATCGAACCTACCATCGCCGTCGAAGCGGTTGACGAGTTCCGCAATGTCCGGGAAATGTACATCGCCGATGAGCGGCCCCTGACCATCTACGTTGACAGTTACGAGATCGTCACCCTGATGACCCTCGGCAAGACCCCGGAACTGCTGACCCTGGGTTACCTGAAAAACCAGGGCATCGTCGACGACATCAATGAGATCCGCTCGGTGCAGGTGGACTGGGAGGTGAACGCCGCGGCGGTGGCCACCTGGTCGGAGCGGGACGACTGGAAGGAACGGCTGGGGCCGAGAATCGTGACCACGGGCTGCGGCCAGGGCACGGTATACGGTAATATCCTGGAGCAGATCGAGCGGATAGAGCTGCCCGAGGTCCGGCTAAGGCAATCGGATATTTATGCCCTGCTGAAAAACCTGACCCGTTTTAATGACGTCTATAAAAGCGCCGGCGCGGTGCATGGTTGCGCCCTGTGCGCGGGGACGGAAGTGGCCGTCTTCATCGAGGACGTGGGCCGGCATAACGCGGTCGATGCGATTGCCGGGCAGATGTGGCTGGAAGGCACTCCCGGACATGACAAGCTGTTTTACACCACCGGTCGCCTGACCTCGGAAATGGTGATGAAAGTGGCGCAGATGGGCATCCCCGCTCTCTTGTCCCGTTCAGGCATCACCCAGATGGGGCTGAAGCTGGCAAAGGATTTCGGCGTTATCCTGTTCTCCCGGGCCCAGGGCAAGCATTTCCTGGTGTATAACGGCGCCGAACACATCGAATTCGACGTGTCCCTGCCGCCGAAACGCGCGGTTGCCAACCTGAAGAGCACCGGCTGAATCATTCAGCGGACCCCATATGAAAAAAACCGGGATTACCGGCGTGATCCTTGCCGGAGGCGAGGCAAGACGCATGGGCGGTGGCGACAAGGGCTTGGTGGAACTGTGCGGCAAGCCGCTGATCGAGCATGTGCTGGCGGCCCTGTCTCCCCAGGTCGATACGATCATCATCAATGCAAACCGCAACCGGGAGCGCTATGCCGCCTATGGTTATCCCGTCGTAGCGGACAGCAGGAAAGGTTTCCAGGGTCCCCTGGCTGGCATGTTGAGTTGCCTCGAAGAAGCGGAGACGGAGTTCATGGTTACGGTTCCCTGTGATTCGCCGTTGCTGCCGGACGACCTGGTGGCGCGCCTGTTCAGACAATTGAGTGAGGAGCAGGCGGAGATCAGCGTTGCCCATAACGGCGACAGGATGCAACCGGTATTTGCGTTGATGGCTGCAAACCTGGCCTCTTCCATGCAGGCGTTTCTCGACGGCGGCGAGCGCAAGATAGACCGTTGGTTCGAGGGGCACAGGCTTGCGCTGACCGATTTCTCCGATGAACCGGAATGCTTCAGGAATATCAACAACCCGGCCGAACTGGCGCATATGGAGGCGCAATTGAATGGCTGAAGTACCGTTGATGGGTTTCGCCGCCTGGAGCGGCACGGGAAAGACGACCCTGCTGGTCAACCTGCTGGGAATTTTCACGTCCCTGGACCTGCGCGTGGGCGTCATCAAGCATGCCCACCACACGTTTGAAATAGATTATCCCGGCAAGGACAGCTATGAACTGCGCAAGGCCGGCGCCAGCCAGGTATTGATAGGGTCGAGAAAGCGCTGGGCATTGCTGGTGGAAACCCGGGACGGGGACGACAAACCCTTGGAACACCATATCGGAAACCTGGACCTTGACAACCTGGACCTGATCCTGGTGGAAGGCTTCAAACCCGAAGCCATCCCCAAGATAGAACTGCACCGGCCCAGCCTGGGACATGATTTACTGTACCCGGGCGATGAGAGTATCATAGCGGTCGCGACCGATGCGGAGTTGTCCGTAAGTACGGAATTGCCGTTGCTGGACCTGAACGATCCGCAGCAAATCGCACAGTTTATTATTGATCGCTACGATTTGGTATAACACCGGAGACAGATTTATACATAACGACACAAATCGCGTCACATTCGTCATTCCCGCGCAGGCGGGGATGGCGTAAAATTCCTGTTTATCCTGTACATCCATGTTAAATAAACATATTGAAAAAGACCCCAGTTGCAGGGACGACTTTGACCCGAAGTCACTGTCGGCCGATGCCGCGCTGGAGCAGATAAAGGCCGGCGTCAACCGCGTCAGGGGTATCGAGAAAATTGCCATACGCGAGGCGCTGAACCGGATCCTGGCGGAAGACATCCGTTCCCGCATCAACGTGCCTTCCGGCACCAACTCCGCCATGGACGGTTACGCGGTGAACAGCGCGGACATCCCATCAGAAGGCACTGCCGGGTTGAATGTGCTGGGTACTGCCTGGGCGGGCAAACCCTTCGACGGCAGTGTGACGTCCGGAAACTGTGTGCGCATCATGACCGGGGCGATCATGCCGGAGGGCGCCGATACCGTGGTCATCCAGGAGGACGTGCAGGCCGACGGTTCCGGCATCAGGACCGACGGCAGCACCCGCAAGGGCGATAACGTGCGCCAGGCAGGGGAAGACATCGCCGCCGGCGACCTCATACTGACCGCAGGCCGGCGCCTGAACCCCGCCGACATTGGCCTGATTGCCTCGCTGGGCATTGCCGAGGTGAGCGTGGTGCGCCGCCTGCGGGTGGCATTTTTTTCCACGGGAGACGAACTGCGCTCCATCGGCGAGACCCTGAGCGACGGCGCGATCTATGACAGCAACCGCTACACCCTGCACGGCATGCTGGAACGTATGGGTACCGATATTATCGACATGGGCGTGATAAAAGATGACCTTGAGGCCCTGGAAGAGGCCTTTGCCATCGCCGCCGCCAATGCCGACGTGCTGATCACGTCGGGCGGCGTCTCCGTGGGCGAGGCGGATTACATCAAGGAGATCCTGGCTAAACTGGGGCAGGTGGATTTCTGGAAAGTGGCCATCAAGCCGGGCCGGCCGCTCGCCTTCGGGCACGTCGGCGATGCCGTGTTCTTCGGCCTGCCGGGCAACCCGGTTTCCGTCATGGTGACTTTTTACGAGTTCGTGCAGCCGGCGTTGCGAAAAATGATAGGCGAGAATGATGCCGGCATCCTGACCCTGAAAGCGCGCTGCGATTCCAGGTTGAAAAAACGGCCGGGCCGGGTGGAATACCAGCGCGGCATCCTGCAACAGGACGGGGACGGCAACCTGGTGGTGGTCAAGACCGGCGCCCAGGGCTCCGGGATACTCACTTCGATGTCGCAAGCCAACTGCTTCATCATCCTTCCGATTGATTCAAGCGGTATAGAACCGGGGATGTACGTGGATATCCAGCCTTTTTCCGGACTGGTTTAATAGTAATCAGCGTCCACAGAACACATAGTACAGAACGTGATGTGGAATGCGGGTCAGGACTGCCGTGAAAGATAGTCTTCTATTGATACGGCGATTGAAGGGAATGCTTCATGGATTTTTTTGTCTTCGGTGACAAGCGGGCAATTCAGGTGTTCAGCAAGAGCAACGAATTCACAATCATACGATGAGCAAGCGCTCCTCTCTACGAGTTTGAGCACTTGTGAGGACGCAATATCAAATTCGTTGTGGAGCATAATCGATTCGGCAGATTCCTGCAGTTTTAATGCTTCTTCGAAGGAAATCAGTTTCTTTCTTAAATAAAGCGCCAATACACTGCGAAATTCACTCTTCCACAGAATGGGCGCCGCCCAGTTCGGATCAAGCCGGTACAGTTTATCAGCCGCATCTGAATAGGGGGCAGGCAGCAAAAAATAGGAAATAATATTTGTATCCGCAACGATCACGGCCGGCCTTCGTCAATGGCGCGGTTAATATCCTCGACTGTGACAACGTCAGGCCGGATCTGTGAGCGGAGCAGACGGATATCCTTGAGCCTGTCTTCCGGATTGATTCTTACAGGCTGCAAGCTGCGCTTGAGGCAAACGATGACCTCGCTGTTAATACTCCTGTGATGTCGTTCGGCAGCATATTTGAGATCTTGATAGAGATCATACGGAATATTTTTTATGGTCAAGGCAGGCATTGGACACATCTCCGTGTAAGGTTGTGCTTCCATTATGGTTGCATTATGGAATATTGTCAAATGGGGTATTTAACCACTTTGTCCTTGCAAATCTAATATTCCATGTTAAATCTGCAAGGACGACCAGGCGGGATATTGAAAAACATGTCCTCGTCGCCGGGGATATCAACGCTATTGGATTGAGCAGTCTTGCCGGATTATTGAGTAGTCTATAACTCGATGTGCATACCGTCGTAGGATACTTCCCAGTCCGCGGCTTCCACCTCCCTGCGTTCCTCGCTGTTGGCGAACAGGATCGGGTTGGTGGTGTTGATGTGGATGAATATTTTCCGCTTTATCCCCAGGTCTTTCAGGGCCGCCAGGGTGCCGTCTTCTCCCGAGACGCTGATATGGCCCATGCGCTGGCCTGTTTTTATGCCCACGCCGTCGCGGATCATTTCATCGTCCACCCACAGGGTGCCGTCAAAGAAAACCAGGTCGGCGCCGCTGATGCGTTCGGCCAGTTCCGGCGTCACCCGGGCGCAGGCGGGCATGTAATAAAATGACTTCCCATTGTTGGTGTCTTCCACGTACAGGGCAATAGTGTCTTCATCGACAGAGCCGAAATCCTTGCCCTTGCTCTCATCCTCCAGCCACAGGGCCACTTTGCCCGGGACCGCGAAAGGCGTGATTTCAATACCTAGGGAGCTGCCGTCCGGTTTCTGCAGTTCCAGGGGTTCGTTCAGGGTCATGGGTTCGCGGCTGACGAATTTCGGGTTCAGGACATTGAATATGGTATTCGCCTGCAGCACACCCAGCACCCGCTGGGTGGCGTAGATGCGCAGGGGCTGTGATTCGCGCAGGTTCAACAGACCTGCTACGTGGTCCACGTCGGCATTGGTCAGCACCGCGCCCATGATCGGGCTGTGGCGCAGGTCTTGTCTGGGGTGCAGGATATCGTTGTCGTTTATCTGCTGGCGCAGGTCCGGGGACGCGTTGAACAGGTACCACTCATCTCCGTCGGCGCTGATCGCGATGGAAGACTGGGTGCGTTGCGGCGCCGCAGGGTCATCCTGCCTGGCCCGCCGGCTGTTGGGGTGGTTGCAGTTCCACTGCGGGTAGCCGCCGCCTGCGGCTGCGCCTAATACCCTGATGCGCATGATGATATGAACTCCTCTGTGTGTTGATATTAATACGATATAAGGGGTCAGAGTGACTTACTCTGACCCCAAAAATTCAAATGTTAAGTTGAATACCCCGAAGTATTCCGTTCAACCCAGCGTTCCCCCTCGCTGACCGCTTCCTTCTTCCAGAACGGCGCCCTGTGTTTCAGGTCCTCGATGATGAAACGGGTGGCGTCGATGGCATCGCCCCGATGGGCTGCCCAGGTCGCAACCAGCACGATGTCCTCGCCCACCTCGATGTCGCCGGTGCGGTGCAGGACCAGGATATCGTGCACGGCCCAGCGGCTTTCTGCCTGTTTGCAGATCTCTTCCAGGTGCTTTTCCGTCATGCCCGGATAATGTTCCAGGGTCATGTTACGGACTTCCTCACCTTCGTTGAAGTCGCGCATGGTGCCGATGAAGATACTGGTCGCGCCGGATTTGCCGGGACTACCGACGGCCGCGCGATAGTCCATTACTTCGGCCACGGCATCGAATGGCGCCGGTCTCAGAACTACTCGCATGATGCGGAGATCACCCTCCCGTAACGGGCGGAAAGAAGGCGACTTCATCCCCTTCCTTCAATTCGGGGTCGCCCTTGACGTGTTCCATGTTGACGGCCACCAGCATCGCTTCCGGCATTTCATCATCGCCGCTGGCCCAGTTCCAGACGTCCGAGACCTTGAGGCCGTGCCTGAAGTCGAGCTGGTCTTCGGCGCGCCCCACTTCTTCCCGGATGCGGGCAAAAAACTTTACCTTAATTATGGACATTGAATTTGCGCTACGTATAAACCTGACGGTGTTTGTCGTATTATAAACGCATAATACACGGGAGATGAATCTTTATGGCGGACCTGACACATTTCAACGAAACCGGTGAAGCGCACATGGTTGACGTCGGGGCCAAGGACGCAACCCACCGTATCGCCGTGGCTGAAGGGACCATCACGATGCAGGCCGGCACGCTGGCCTTGATCATGGAGGGAGGACACAAGAAGGGGGACGTGCTGGGAATCGCCAGGGTGGCCGGCATCATGGCGGCAAAGAAAACCGCGGAGCTGATCCCGCTGTGCCATCCGCTGGCCATCAGCCATATCGACATCGGTCTTGAACCCAGGTCCGGCGAGAGCGCGGTGTATTGCCGGGCGCAGGTAGAGACCGTCGGCCCCACCGGGGTGGAGATGGAGGCTTTGAACGCTGTGCAGGTGACCCTGCTGACGATCTACGACATGTGTAAGGCTGTGGACCGAGGCATGAGCATCGAGACGGTCAGACTCCTGGAGAAATCGGGGGGCAAGTCCGGGGACTGGGTGAGGGATACCTGAAGATATATGGGGTCAGAGTAAAATTTCTGGCGAAATTCTTACTCTGACCCCAGAGATTTTACTCTGACCCCTTGAATTCAGGTAGTCAATCGGCGGTAGATGTCGGACACTTTATAGGGCAGTTTGCGTACGTCATCGATCACCGTGTAGTTGGCGCTGCCGTACATGTAGGGCAGGTACTCCCTCGCCTCGTTGTCGATGGTAATGCAAAATGGATAGATACCGCCGGCGCGGACTTCCGCGATGGCCTGGCGGGTGTCTTCCATGCCGTAGCGGCCCCGGTAACCGCCGTAATCCTCGGGTTTGCCGTCGGACAGGGTAATCAGCAACCTGGACCTGGCCTTCAGCGCCTGCAGGTATTTTCCCAGGTGGCGTATTGCTACGCCCATACGTGTATAGGTCCTGGGTTTGATGCCGCTGATCCGGGCCCGCACCAGCGCCGTGCAGGCCTCCTCAAACTTTTTGACCCGGTAGATTTCACAACGCTTGTGTGTCCTGCCGGAAAATCCGTAGATGGCGTAAGGGTCGGATAACATCTCCAGGGCCTCGCAGAGCAATACCAGCGCCTCTCTTTCCACCAGGTTAACCCAGCCCCGGGTGGAACCGCTCATGTCCACCATGAACATCACCGCCACGTCGCGCCGGCTCCTGTGGAAACAACTGTACAGGTTCTCGCTCATCTCCAGGCCCTGCCGGCGGTCGGCGCTGGCTTCCACCAGGGCGTCAAAATCAATCTCATCGCCGAAGGTCTGGCGCTTGCGCTGTTCATAACCCTCGGCCATCGTCTCGAACGAACGGCGCACCGATTGCAGGTGAAAACGGTATTTTTCCAGTGTCCCGGTGTAAAAATTGTCCTCGACCGGTACGATGTCAACTTCCGTCAGGGCGCAGAATTCGTTACGGTAGCGTTGCCTGGTGTAATCCCATTCCGGGTAATACACCGGATTTTGCAGGTCGTAGCCTGCGGCGGCGTCCTTGCCGACTTCGCCCGCGCCGGACTCCGTACCCGCATCCGGAAAACCGGAATAACCTCCACTGACCTGCAGGTAATCTTCGGGCAACCGGCCCAGGTCCTGGATGATGGACACCAGCAACTGTTTTACCTCGTCATCGGCAACAGGCTCCTGGTCCCTGAAAAGCAGTGTCAAGGCGCCGGGCCCCTGGTTTACGCTGTTAAAACCAACGCCGGGATCCACCCCGGATACCGTCCATTGCCCATTGTCCGGCTCGCCGGCGCCGGCAATGACCAGGCCCGGCTGTTCCCGGCCGATTCGCGCCAGCGACTGCTGCAATTTGTCTTTCTCCTGTTTCACCCGCTCCCGCAGCTTTTCCAGGACCGTTTCCGGGAAGTACTCGCCGTGATAAGCCTTGCGCGCCGGGAGCGGTTTCCCCAGGTTGCCGCTTATCCTGTCCATGCTGTCCATGGGACCTGCGCCGGCCTGCAGCAGCAAGCGGTTATCCTCAGACCAAGCCAGGTAACGCGCCCTGCCGTCTTCGTCCAGGTTATCCAGGCGCCTCAGCTCCCGGTGCAGCCCCGGAAAATCCAGGGCCAGGCGCGCCTCCAGGCGCAGGCTTTCCAGGGCCGCAAAAACAGGCAGGGCGCGGGGCAGGCCGGGCAATTGCAACAGGCGTTCCAAGGCGTCCAGGCGCCAGCCTCCGTAGCGGTTCTGCGCCCAGTGATACACGGCGGTCAGCTTGTACAGGGTTTCATTATCACTGCGCCTGTCGAAGACATTCAAGAAAGCCGGCAGGTAAATGGACTCCGTGTCGGTAAAGACATGCTCTCCGTTCACGACGCGCAGGGGGCGTCCGCCCAGGCCGGTCAAATATTTTTCCAGGAAGGGTTCGAGTTCTTCCAGGCGCACTCCGGATTGCCGGGCTCGGTACTCTTCGGCGAATCCATCCAGGTTTGCTATGGCCTCAATAGCAGCGCCCAGACCGCGTTTGTCATACCGGTCCAGGATCGCGGTCATCCAGGCATCAACGCCTTCTATTTCCAGGAGAGCTAACGCGCGGTCAAGCCGGCCTGAGAAATGCGCCAGCAGGTCAGGATGGTCCTGTTGCAGGATTTGTAACCAATGGTCTATGCAACGCCGGGCCGCGGTGCCCAGTTCCGGCAAAGAGTGGACCAGATCCTCCCCGGGAGGTCCGGGAGACAGACCGCCTCCCACCGCGCGTAGTAAATGCGCGGGGATCTGTACTCTTTCGCGAGTCTGCTCCGTGTCGGGTGGTGACGCCGAGATGTCCATCTGTGGCTCCCGCTAACTTCGGTCAGATAGCTGGGGTCAGAGTAAAAATTCTGGCGAATTTCTTACTCTGACCCCGGAATTTGCGGATTACAATACGGAGGCGCAAAGTTCCCTGACCGTTTTCAGTATTTCTTCGTCGTCGGTGAGGGCCTGGTTCACCGCGGTCTCACAGGCTTGGCGGGGAGCTATGCCATGCCGGATCAACCTGGCCGCGTTCACAATCAACCTGGTGCTGGCGCCTTCGGTCAGCCCATTGTCCTTAAGGTTCCTGGTCATGCCGGCAAACCTGACCAGCATCGTGGCCGTTGCCGTGTTGACGCCTGTTTCTTTCACCAGGATCTCCACTTCCCGGTCGGGCTGGGGGTAGGAAAAATCCAGCGCGACAAACCGTTGCCGCGTGCTCTGCTTCAAGTCCTTGAGAACGCTCTGGTACCCGGGGTTGTAGGAAACCGTCAAACAGAACTCTGGCGGGGCCTCCAGCAATTCACCCAGTTTTTCTATGGGCAGGAGACGCCGGTCATCACACAAGGGATGGATTACCACTGTCGTGTCCTTCCTGGCCTCAACGATCTCGTCCAGGTAGCAGATAGCGCCGCTGCGCACCGCCCGCGTCAGCGGACCGTCAACCCAGACAGTCTCCCCACCCTTGATCAGGTAGCGCCCTACCAGGTCGGAGGCGGACAAATCATCATGGCAGGATACCGTGATCACGGGCCGGTCAAGACGCCAGCTCATGTATTCCATGAACCGGGTTTTGCCGCACCCGGTGGGACCCTTCAGCAATACAGGCAGGCCGTTGCCGGCGGCCGCCTCGAATATGTCTATCTCGTTGCCGGCAGGCTCATAGTAAGGCTCCTGCCGGATGGCATATTCTTCAATCCTGACGGGGTTGGCGCTCACCAGACGCCTCCAATACGCGTGTCAGCCATACTTGATGTACTTGAAGCGCTGGTCGTCCGGCGTGCCGTCCAGGGCGCTGTCTTCGTCCACGCCCGGTTGCCACATCACCACTTCCTCGATCTTTTTTGCCAGTTCGAAGTCCTTGTCGGTCACGCCTTTTGCCGCGTGGTTCATCAGTTTGACGATAACGAAGGCATAGCTTGCGGTCAGGTCGGGATGGTGCCAGCCCGCTTCGGCCAAGTGGCCGACCGTGTTGATCACCATCAGCGTGCCTTTCCAGCCGCTGGTCTTGTACCGGCGCCGGATCCAGCCGTCCTCGTAATACCAGTTCGGCAGTTCGTCCTTGAGCCGCTGTTCAATCTCATCCACCTCGTAGGTGGCATCTTTCGTTTCTTTACGCCACTTTGCCATAAGTGTTCCCCTTTTACGGAATGGTTGTTCGTATCGTATTGTAGCAAATTACCATTTGATATATGGTGCCAAAGGCAGTCCGGGATAGTCGGTTCAGGACACGCTGTGAATACATCCCTGTACGCTTCGTCATCCGCTATCCCTGCGGATGATATTCCTGAACCGACTATCCCGGACTGCCTCCCAAGTTGTGAAAAGGGAACTTTTCGGAATCAGCTTCCTGATTTTGGCAACTTTTGCGCCGTCCATCTCTGAAGTGCGCCGGTGTCGTTTGCACAAGGCGCCGCGGAACCCCAGGTAGTCCGGGTTGATTTCCAGCAAAGGTGGGATGTCCTTCCTGGTCAATGAACCCGCAAGGCCGGTAACCAGTCCTGCCTGTTCTGCCTTGCGGACGAACTCCGTCAGTGTACCGTCGTCGAGCTTGTCCCGCAGGTTCCCGTTTGCCTTCTCGCAGGTATCCAGCATCACGCCCGTGATGCCGCCGCGCCGGAGTCGCTGGAAGTCGATGTCGGGTGGATACAGTTCGGCAAAAAAGACCAGGACAATGGAGATGCCCCTGCCCGTGAGCCGCTCCAGGACGGACAGCATGAACGGCGAGATGTTCCTGTCAAACACGCCGACCTTGACGATATCGACGCCGCAGGCGTGCATGCCGGCGACGGCGCTCTCAAGTTCCACGGCATAGACCGGGAGGTCGCCGATAGTGGCGCTGAGCATGGTATTTTTGTCCGGTAGAGACGCGATGGCGCGTACGCTGTCTTCATCCAGCGCGCCCAGCGCGCCCCTGGCGGGGTCTTTCAAATCTATCACGTCCGCCCCAAGGGAACGAACCAGTTGCGCCTCATGCAGGGATGAGACGCTGGCGAGAAATCCCGTCATTTTTTACCTCTTATCAGCATCGTTTGAATTGCCCGCATAATATTGCTCGACCTTTTCCATCAACCATTGCCACGCGGTCTGTTCGTTTTCTCCCGCGGTCTTGCCGATGGCGATATCCAGGTATTCCAGTTCCGAGCGGATCTTCTGTTCCGGCAACAGGTGCAGGCGGCTCACCAGTATCGCCGCTTCGACCACCGCGGCCTGGGCGCGGTTGAAGCCCCTGAACGGCCCGTGGGTAGCGGCATGCACCGCGCGGCAGGTAAACAACGGGCGCAGTTCGTCATCCTTGCTACTCTCTACCCGTACTTCTACGTGGGAAAGGGCGCCGGCCAGGCGTTTGCAGGCAATATGAGTCGCTTGCACCACCGGCCAGTCATGGCGGCCAGTCAGACAGCCGGCAATGATCAAGACATCCGCCGTAGCGTTAATCACCGCCACACCGGAGTGTAGCAGGTTATCCAGGGTCCGTGACGGCTTGAACGGTGCAATCAGGTATTTTTCATTTTCATGGCGAATGCCCATGGGCGCGATATGCACGCTCCCGTCCGGGTTCATGGTGGTGATGACCGTTTCGTAAATCATGGAGTTTTTCGTTTTTTCGCCTGCAAAGTCGCCCCGGCAGGTTTGTGTTCATCGGCGGCCCGGCCCTTCATGTCGTGCGCGGACTGCATGCGCTGCTCCCGATCTGCATCCGTTTCGGGGGCGACCGCCACTCCCCAGTCCAGGTCCTCGTCCTGCACGTAACGTTTGCCCAGTTTCAGGGCGGCCTCCGCCTTCGCCAGTTCGACGCCCATGTAGAAGGCATGGGGCGCATCGTCCTCCAGCAGTTTTAGCGCGGGAAATAATTCATAGGGACCCTGCCCCGTCACCAGGCCGTCACGGTTGAATACGTGGATGCCTTCCGGCGTTATTTCCACCCGGTAACTGGGGTCGGTGATCTGTTCGGCCAGTTCCCTGATCTCGTCCAGGTCATAGGGGAATGGCTTGCGTTCATGGCCGGTCAACAGGCCGCCGTCTATGCCCTTGGGAAGCCCCTCATCCTGTTTTGCCGCGTACATGATGCGCCGGGCCAGATCCAGTTCGCGCACCACGGAACAGGCATGGGGGCTGACTTCGGTCGCCAGCACGTGGTTGATGTCCAGTTCCGATATGATGCCGCACAGCATGGCATTGATGCCGCCGGTCTCGGCCTCGGTCAACTCGGTCAGGTTGCCGGTCCCCATCATGATCTCGATGCCGGGGTAGCGCTCCCGCAAGGCGTGGTAGCGGATGATGGAAGCGGTAAACCCGAAGTGGACCGGGTCCAGGATACTGTCGGCGATGAACGGTTTATCCTGCTCCATGAATTTATCTATCAGCCGGTACAGGGAGGGCATATCGGTGTGCTGTTCCGGGATCAGGACGGGAATTGCCGCCGTCTGTTCCGCTATCCAGGCGCTGCCTTCATGCAGGCTCAGCAGGTAATCGGCGCCCGCGTTTGCGCCGCGCAGCAGTTCATCGTTGTCCAGGGAATCGATACTGACCGTGTAACCTTCCCCGTGCAGCGCCTGTACGGCCTCTTCCAGGTGCGGGAATCGAGTATCCGGCAGGCAACCGACGTCGATCACATCGGCGCCGTCCCTTTTGTATCTTGCGGCCCTGGCCAGGATCTCATCCACGCTGATCTGCGGCGCCTCCACGATCTCGGCAAAAATGCCCATACTGTAATCATCCAGGCTGACCGCCTGTGCCGCGCGCCCGAAAAAAACGGGCAGGTCCTTGACGTCCACGGTGCCCCGTTGCACCGGTACGCCCAGGGTTCCGCCCAAGGCATCCAGGTCGCCCTGGCACAGTCCAGGCACCACGATGCGGTCCACCCCCTCCAGGTCACGGAGACGACGGCCGATCATCTGCGCGGTCATCAGGGCGGCGACACTGACGCCGATGTTGCGTATCTCGTGGTCGAACTCCACCGGCTGCATGGCATCCAGGACGCGCTGCAGGCGCTTTTGCGCGAGCTTGCCGGTCAGGAAGAGGATGTGCTCTGTCATGGATTATGTGATTTATCCGCAGATTACGCAGATTAACGCAGATGATAAAAACATAAAAGTCACATTGCTTTCGGATGGTTAGGGTCAGAGTAAAAATTCTGGCGAATTTCTTACTCTGACCCCGGGCTTTCGACAGAATTTTTACTCTGACCCCGGAGATTTGGAATTACTATTGGCTTATATGAACCAATTCTGTTGTTCAATGGTTTAATATAACGACTTGCCATGCTATAATTGTTTTCTTACTGAACTCATAACTTATTGTTTTATATGCCTTATTTTTTCTGCAGGGAACACTGCAGGAACTGGCATGATTTTCGCTCTGTTTTTCAGAGCAGGTAAACAAAGAGACGTAAATGGCTGACACAGAAACACAGGCTCCGTGGTCCCGGCAGGAATTCGAAAAGCGCTTGCGCGACAAGGAAAAATACTACCACATCCATCATCCGTTCCACGTGCTGATGAATTCGGGAAAACTGGACAAGCCGGCGATACAGGGCTGGGTGGCCAACCGGTTTTATTACCAGACCAGCATCCCGGTGAAGGATGCCGCGATCATGGCCAACTGCCGCGAACGGGACGTCAGGCGCCAATGGGTGCAGCGCATTATCGACCACGACGGGCAGGACGGTGAAGACGGCGGCATCGAGGCATGGCTGCAACTGGGCGAGGCCGTGGGCCTGGGCCGGAGCGAATTAATCTCCGAGGAACGCGTGTTGCCCGGCGTGCGTTTCGCCATAGACGCTTACTACAACTTCGCCCGCACGGCCACCTGGCAGGAAGCGGCCTGTTCATCGCTCACCGAACTGTTCGCCCCGAAGATACACCAGAAGCGGCTGGACAACTGGCCGCAGCATTACACCTGGATAGACGAAAAGGGATACAACTACTTCCGCAAGCGGCTGAGCGAAGCGAGGCGGGACGTGCAGCACGGCCTGGACGTTACCCTGGATTATTTCAGGACCCGGGCGGAGCAGGAGCGGGCGCTGAACATCCTGCAACTGAAGCTGGATATACTCTGGACCATGCTGGACGCCATGTGGATGGCCTATATTGAAAACAAGCCGCCCTATTACTGTGTAGATACATGAATACAGACACTTGGGTTCTGGGTAGAGATGTATCAATATCTTGGGGTCAGAGTAAAAATTCTGGCGAATTTCTTACTCTGACCCCTGACTTTTGGATTTTTACTCCCCCCCATATATCCATATATCATGAATAACATCCCGGAAATCGCCCCGACCTTCCGCTTCCAGTGGGAAGAAGCCCAGGACTGTTACGTCATCCTGTACCCGGAGGGGATGGTCAAACTCAGCGGCAGCGCCGGCGAGATCATGAAACGCTGTGACGGCATCAAGAGCACGGAAGAGATCATCACCGAACTTGAGGGCGCGTTTCCCGGGGTCGACCTGAAAGACGACGTCCGTAACTTTTTAGACAATGCGAGAAACAATGGCTGGATCAGATACAAACCGTAGTCAACCACTGTGGCTTTTGGCAGAGCTCACCTACCGTTGCCCGTTGCAGTGCCCTTACTGCTCCAACCCGGTGGAGATCGCCAAATACAACGATGAGCTCAGCACGGAAGACTGGATCAGGGTATTGCAGCAGGCGCGCAAGATGGGCGCGACCCAGCTGGGCTTCTCCGGCGGCGAACCCCTGGTGCGGCGCGACCTGGAAGAGCTGATCGCCGAGGCAAGGCGCCTGGGCTATTACACCAACCTGATCACCTCCGGGGTGGGCATGGATGCGGACCGGGTGAAAAAATTCAAGGAAGCGGGCCTGGACCATATCCAGATCAGTTTCCAGGCCAGCAACGAGGAGTTGAACAACTATCTCGGCGGCACGAAAAGTTTCCGCCACAAACAAGAGATGGCCAGGGTGGTCAAGGAATTTGAGTACCCCATGGTGCTGAACATCGTGCTGCACCGGAAAAACGTCGACCAGATACGGGATATCCTGGACATGACCGTGGATCTGAACGCCGATTACGTGGAACTGGCCAGCACCCAGTATTACGGCTGGTCAAGAGTCAATATCGACCAGTTGCTGCCCACCCGGGAGCAACTCGCCAGGGCCGAAGTCGTGGCGAAGGAATACCAGGAAAAGATGAAGGACAGGATGAAAATCATCTATGTCATCCCGGATTATTTCGAGAACCGGCCCAAGGCCTGCATGAACGGCTGGGGGGCGATCTTCCTGACCATCGCCCCGGACGGCAGCGCCCTGCCCTGCCACGCCGCCGCCCAGTTGCCGGGGCTGGAATTTCCCAACGTGAGGGACCACAGTATCGACCATATCTGGAACGATTCCGATGCCTTCAACAAGTACCGTGGCTTCGACTGGATGCAGGAGCCCTGCAGGAGTTGCCCGGAAAAGGAGAAAGACTTCGGCGGCTGCCGCTGCCAGGCTTACATGCTCACGGGCGACGCCACCAACGCCGACCCGGTATGCGATAAATCACCCCACCACGGGCAATTACACGCCGACGTGGACCGGATTGGCAGCTTGTCCGGCACGAAGGAATTTGAAAGCAAGCCCCTGGTATTCCGGAATATGCGGAACTCGAAGGAGTTGATCGGGGACGGGGCTACAATATGACCGGATACTCAGGATACTGGGGGTCAGAGTAAAAATTCTGACGACACTTACTCTGACCCCGTAGTCGCCGGGGACAGATTTCAAATCTGTCCCCTTTTTCTTTCCAGAAGCGCCCAGGCTACGTCCAGGGCCTGGCGGTTTTCCTTTATGTCATGCACGCGCAGTATGTGGACACCGGCAAACACGCCGATGGCCGTGGTGGCGCAGGTAGCCCCTATCAGTTCACTGTAGCTGGTTATGTCGCAAATTGAACCCATGAAGCGTTTTCTGCTTGCTCCCAGCATGACCTTGTAGCCGGTTGCAATGAAACTGTCGAGGTTTAATATGATGTCCAGGTTGTCGCGTTTGGATTTACCGAACCCGATGCCCGGATCGATCACCAGGTTTTTCCGCAAGACGCCTGCGGCCTGAGCGGCCAGCGCACGTTCCACCAGGAAAGCCTTGATTTCGGCTACTACTTCGTTGTATCTGGGGTTGTCCTGCATGGTCCTGGGGGTTCCCTGCATGTGCATGATGATGTACGGCGTCCTGGCTTCGGCAACCAGGCTGAGCATACCGGGGTCGTCCCGTCCCGCGGAGATGTCATTGACGATGGTTGCTCCCTGTTCCAGCGCGGCGCCGGCGACCAGGGTCGAGGTCGTGTCTATACTGATGGGGATTTCGGCAGGGAGTTCCTGTTGCAGTTGCCGGAGAACCGGAATAACGCGCTTCAGTTGTTCTTCTATCGATACCCTGTTCGCCCCCGGGCGGGTGGATTCACCTCCGATATCGACGATATCCGCGCCAAGGTCCACCATCTCGCGGGCGCGCGCCACGGCCGCGTCCAGGTCATGGTGCAATCCGCCATCGGAAAAGCTGTCAGGGGTTACGTTGAGGACCCCCATGAGCAGTGGTTTGGATGGCGTGTCAGTCATTCAACCCAGCCGCTTCGCCATATCATCGGTCGCAGTGACCAGGGCATCCACCATCACGGGTTCGCCGGCCAGGTGCCCCCCTTCCTTTACGATCACCAGTTCAGAGTCGGGTAGCGCCCGGTGCAGGGACCAGGACGCGTCCAGGGTACAGGTCAGGTCGCGGCGGCCGTGGACGATCCGGACCGGCACGGGCGGCAGCAACGCCGCGTTATCCAGTATCCGGTTCTCATCGATAAAGTAGCGATGCATGGCATAGTGGGTTTCTATCAGCACTTCCCGTACGGTCTTTCCGACATCACCCGGCGTATAGTCCGCGCCCGGCAGCAGGTAAGTGACCAAGCGGCCCGCCCATTTAGACCAGGCCATGGCCGCAGCTTCCCGGGCTTCCCTGTCTGCGCCATGGACCCGGGTGTAATAGGCCGATATGAGGTCGCTTCTTTCAGGGTCCGGTATGATTCCGGCAAAATCCTGCCAGTAATCGGGAAAGATCATGCTGGCGCCTTTTCTGCCGAACCAGTCCAGGTCTTTTTGCCGGGCCAGGAAGGTGCCGCGCAGGATCATGCCCAGCACCCGCGAAGGGTGTGACTGCGCGTACAGCAACCCCAGGGTGGCGCCCCAGGAACCGCCGAACACCAGCCACTGCTCTATGCCCAGGTGTTCTCTTATGCGTTCGATATCCTGCAGCAAGTCTGGAGTTGAGTTGTTCCTGGTCTCGCCGGCCGGCGTCGAGCGGTGGCAGCCACGCTGGTCGAACAGGACCACCCGGTATTTTTTCGGATTGAAGTAGCGCCGGTGGTTCTCGTTGCAGCCCGAACCGGGCCCTCCATGCAGGAAGATGACCGGGATACCCCGTGGGTTGCCGGCCTCCTCGACATAAATGGTGTGTACCGGGTCCACCTTGAGGCGATAGCTGTTCGACGCATTGATTTCGGGGTATAACTCACGCATGGAAGTCCGGTTTCGCAATAGTTCCTTACGAATAAAATCTTGTGCAAAATGACCAGGAAGTTTGTTCGTTATTCCCGCGAAGGCGGGAATCCAGTAGACAACAAAATTCCTCATAAGGAGTTGATTTATAGACTGGATTCCCGCCTTCGCGGGAATAACGAACAGGTTGCATTCTTTTTGGTTCTGGCTTGGCCAAGTCAGGTGTTCAGGTCTGACCCGGGCGGGTATTATATGTCGCCCAGGATCTCAGCCCGTTTCTGTTGATATTCTTCGGGGCTGATCAATTCCTTGTCGCGCAGTTCCTTCAGGGTCATCAGTCTCTGCTCGATCGTCTGGGCGGAATTATTCTCGCCCGGGGAGGATTGCATCTCCTTGCGCATCTTCGCCATTTCCAGGCGCATTTCCCGCCGTTCCCGCGCCAGCCTGGCCGCCTCGGCCTGCATGGCAGCGCTGGTCGCGGTTTCCTCCGGCGCCGTTTGTTGCGCCTTTTCCGCCAGGTACACCGTTGCCGCCTGTTCCAGGCCTATCTCTATCCAGTCCCGGCGTGTTTTCTTACCGTCCACATGAGCTTCAACGCCGGCCCGGGCTACTATCGTACCCTTGAAACCAACAGCCTTCGCCCGGCGGCCGTGTTTGAAGTACTGTTTTGTTTCCGTTACGCCATGGCTCCTTTCCACCGTTTCCTTGAACCTGTCGCCCTCATTGTCATAATCGCCGATAATGAGGTGTAGCCTGCCATCCAGGTAGAAAACGCGGCCTCCTGTATAACCCGTATTCTGGAGGACTAGGTATTTTTTTTCCGAACGGGCCAGCACAAAGACGATGTCCTGGTCGGGCCTGGCCTTGGCCAAGCCGGCGCTGATGAATTGCCCGAGCAGGCGGGCCTGTTGCAGGGAAAACAGGGACCTGAGTTCTTTCTTCTTGAAGAAGCCCCCGCCGCTCCAGGCTTCGAGACCCTCCAGGGCGTTAGTGACCTGGTTTGCATTCAATTGCACCGGGTGCTGGTTGGGCGGCGTCACGTCCTTCTTGGACTGGTCCTGGTCCGTCAACCGGATATACAGGTTGCTGCCGGATCTCCACAGGACCTCATCGTTCGCGCCGAAGTCGGGCAGCAAATCGGCCCGGATTATGCCTGCGTAAAACAGCAGCAGGTATAAGACGGTGGTTTTTGTAAATGTTTGCGCGGACATCAGTTCGTCAATTGTTTATCGGCAACGTATTCACGCAGGGCGCGGTTTACAGCATCTGAATCAGGGAATAATTTGTGCAAATCAGGCTCGATAAGGACTATATTCGTACCTTCACGATATTGTTTCGTATATTTTCCACGAATTCCGGATTTTATCAGGTCTTCAGGGTATTCTGCTCTAAGGGTATCATTATCGTTGTTCATAAGCTCTACGTTCCCGCGGTGTCATTTGTCTTGCAGATATAAGGCGTATTCTATCATTTCGTTCAGTATAGGATACTGCCAAGTATTTATTATTGGATGTTCTGCCAAAGATCAAGCGCCGTTCTTCTTCAATGGAGTGGTCAGGGTCGAGCACCGATGACGATAAATCATCGTCAAACACTTCACAGGCTTCAAAAAAAGAAACTCCGTGTTTATTCTGATTTAATTCTGCTTTGTAAGGGTTCCATTCGAAGTCCATAAAAATCTATCCTTGGCATTCAATCATATCATGATATAAGTCTGGAACGAAAAGGCGTACACGGTGCGCCTCTTACAAGAAAAGGGGGTCAGGATGCGCGGCTGTGGTTGATTGCCTCGCACAAGCCTTCCAGCAATCCCCCCAGATGCGCCATTCTTTCTCTTAATTCAGCTATGTGGCTATCGATTTTTGACAACCTCGGCATGATAAGCCCGGCCAGGGCCAACCCGACGCCGATTATGCTATACATTTCAGGGCTCATTTTCCTGCCTCCCTATCTCTAATGCCTGCATAAAACAGCAGCAGGCACAGGACGGTAGTTCCGGTTAATCTTCTGTCAGGCAGGCGCGTGTGTCTCAAAGCACTTCTACGACTGCGATTACCAAGCTGCTCATGGCAATCATTAAGCCACCCAAGCAAATAGTCAAGCGTTGTTCCATTAATTTCAGATCTTGTCTCAATAAGTTCAGGTCACCCCTGGTCGCCAAGTTTTCCCCGATGCCGTCGTTCATAGTGTTCACTATTGCTTCAGCCTGACTTTCACCTACTCCGGCTTCCCTCAAGGCTTTTGCCGCCTGGTGCGTATTCAATACATTTGCACTCATTTTTTATCTTCCCTGATAGAGTTCGATAATCGGAAATGGGGCTACCGTACTCGTTGCCCGGTAGAATAATTATACAACATCCAATACAAAATGGCGTACCGTGTTCGCCCAAGATTCATTTTCCTGTCTCCGTATCTGACCCCGTTACAAATGCGAGTGTGTGATGAGGTTCTGCTCGTTAGCGGTAATGCGTTGATCCATACCCGTCAAACGCTGTTCAATCACGCCCAGACGTTCTCGAATAATACCTTGTCCTTCCTTGAGAGCACCGACCTGTTCCCTCACCTCGCCAATCTGTTGTTCCAGGCTGGTTCGCAAGTCACTTACTTGTCGCTCCAGACTGGTTCGCAACTCGTTGTTCTGTTGCTCGACACTGACCCGCACGGCACTGATCTGTTGCGACAGGATAGTAAGATAGGCAAAAATCATGGTGATTGAAATAGTGGCTCCCCATTTAAGAATCTTTACTTCACCGGAGAGCTTTACCACCTCGTAGATATGGTTAGAATTCCCTTCCGGGAGGGCGGTTAGAGTTTCCTGTTTCATGTGACCTCCTTATTAAAGACATACCGTATAAACCCCAAGACAGAGTATAGGGTAGCCGGTGAATAAACTCAAACCTTTTTGTGATATCTCCTGACCGGCTTGACATAGCCGGTAAAATGAACCAAGTTTATTAGAGTAATGCAAGCAACCATCACAAGCAAAGGGCAGGTAACCATCCCCAAACCGATACGGGATAAGCTTCATCTCAAAGCAGGTGACAAGGTTGAATTCATGTTGGAGGAAGATGGCAACTTGCGGATTGCGCCAGTCACCGCCTCTGTTACACAACTGAAAGGCATGTTGTCCAAACCTGCTGTCACACTCAGTATCACAGAGATGAATGAAGCTATTGCAACGAGCGCCGCGCGCAAGGGATGATCGGCCTTGAGACCAATCTCCTGGTGCGCTACATCTTCCAGGATGATCCCACAGGAGCGAGGACACATAATGGTCAAATCACTGAACGAACATAGAAAAAACATCAAGCCGGAAGTGCGGACCGCTGCCAGAGCTAAGGCCATGAATATCGTTGTGGAGATATCGTCCGCTATGGCAGAAAAATGAGAGGTATCACCAAGAATACCTGACGTTCCTGGAACGATCAGGCATACATCAGCCGGCCCTTCGGTTCAGGTACGTACCGACCAAGCTCATGGGCAGTTTCGACCCATTCTCCAATTACTCTTTCAGCATTGGCAACGGCTTCCCCGTATGTTTTACCATCGGCCATACACCCGGGTAGCTCCGGCACATCCACAATAAAAGCATCATCCCTGGCGCTCCAGTAGATAATCATTTCATACTTAATCGGCATCGGAAACCCTCAACTTGTACTTTACTATCATGTCTCTTACTTGTTTAACCTGATATGGCTTAGCCTTGTTGGCTTTTGGTTGTAAATTAAGTATTTCCATCACATCATTTCTGGTGAATATATGATGATCTCCTTTGATACGTCTGTCAAATCCAAGGTAAACAAGCAATCGACATAACTCAACAAAACGAATATTGCCATCGGCATCACCCGACAGGATTTTTGCCCTGAGTTTTGAATTTTTTCCCATGACAGCCTTAATCCTTACAGAAAAAAGTCCAATTCCGGGCTAAAAACAAAAAGGCGCACAGTGTGCGCCTTTTCGTCGGGACCCGAAGGACCCCCTTTTGCTTAATACACGCTTACCAGAGCAGGAATCCGCCGATGGAGAAGGTGTCCACGTCATCGTGTCCAAGTATGTCATGGCTATAGTTGCCATATTCGGCAACAACCTTCAACCAGGAAGTGACATCATGGTAAACGCCTATTGTCCATAGGTCACTCTCGAATCCGGAAATGCCATACATCATATCGGCATCCTGGCTCGACTCGCCATAGCCACCGCCGATCTTGGTGGTGCCGTTGAAGGTGTAGGCCGCCTGCACGTAGAAACCGTCGTTGTCGGCTTCGTTACAACCCATAGCACTGCAATTGAAACCGAATCCGCCACCGCTGCTGAATAATATGACACCCAGCGCTTCTCCGTCATAGTATTGACCGGTCATGCTGAATCCCTGAGCAGCGACCGAGGCGCCGATGTTCCAGCCTACGGTTTCAATGTCACCCGTACCGCCCGCCGGAGAAGACATGATTTCCTGCTCCTGCCAGATGAAGCCGGCCCAGCCGCTGAAGCTGCCGCCCTCGAAGGCGGAGTTGAAAGTGGCTTCGGCCTGGAACTGCGGGGTATCCGTTTCAGAACTCCAACCGGCGGGGGCAGCACCAAGCAGTCCACCCGGTTCCTGGGGATCAAAGATACCTACGGACAACTGGAAACCGTTCATATCCGGGGTCTGGTAGACAAAGCGGGTGCGGAAATCGGGATACACATAACCGGCGCCGATACGGCCCAAGGTGGTGCCGCCGCCATCCGGACCTACCAGATAACCCACACCAAACAAGGTAATATCCTTCAGAATGGCCTGACGCCCGAACAGGGCCAGGGTGCGGCCTGCGCTGATGGTGCCGAAATCGCCGGATACGTTGAAGAACACTTCACGCATATCGATATTCGAAGTCGTTCCAAAGAGACCCGATTTATTGAGGCGACTGCCCTTCTCACTGGAACTGTCCACTGCGAAGGTGATCTGCCCAGCGCCGGTCAGACCGTTAACCTCGGGGGTTTTCACCACCATGGTATGGAAGGAAGGCAACAGGCCCTCGTTCAGGTGGGCGCTGTCTTCGCTACCGAAGTCACTCTGGGTATAGAACAGGTTGATAAAGCCGCCGTAGCTGACCTCCCAACCATCCGCGCCACCCAGGACCACTGCCGCATTGGTGGGCATGCTCAATGCACCTACCAGCGCCAGCGAACTCAGAACAGTCGTGAACTTGGTTGTATTAAATTTCATCATTCTCCTCCTCTAAAGAAAGGTATTAAGCAAAAAGATACTGCGGTTTTTTTAAAATTCTTGATTTCGGCTTCTTCAACGCCCTTATTCCAATAAGCATATTGCATAACTGGAGCAATTGCAACATAGAAAAGGTACATTTACAACACTTTTTTTGATTTTTTTGCGTAATAAGTCGTTATTGTGTTTCTTTTAGGCAACAGGTTACTGTGAAAACGGACTATTGCTCCATCACGGCGTCACCAGGTCGCCTGACCAGCAAGCCGTGAATAAAGGCTACTTGTTCCTTTATGCTCAACAGCCGTTTCTCCACGGCTGACAACCTGCCAAGCAGGTATAAAAAAGTGGTGATATTAATCGCGGCAAGGGCGAGGCCAACGCCGATTAAAGTAAAGATAATAGTAGTCAATTCAGTCATATCCGGTTTCCTGGTCCATGTTAAGGAATGTCAGTTGCGTTTCCCTGTCGGTTCCATGCTATGCATGGCATAACCATTTTATCTCACATTACATCTTTTTGTCGCCATTATTACAGGCATCATCACAGGCAATATCGACGTTTCCATTCAAGGCATTACTCAGAGGGTCATCGACTGCATGATTCCACAGCTATTGCCAGTTGTCAGGTGAGAAGACAAAAGCGCCGTAAAGCTAAACTGTCAAGAGTACTCCGTGCCTTCAAACTCATGTAGAATTATCTGGAAGGGGCAAGTAGTTAAAACCCGAAAATAACAGAAACTGAAAGCCGAGGATAGATTGCAGAATGGTCAAAGCCACATTCAAAAATACAGGCCCGATAAAGTCCGCTGAACTTGAACTGGGCGATTTAACCATCATTGCAGGGCAGAACAATACAGGGAAAACCTACCTGGTTTATACATTGTACGGATTTTTGAAATATATCAATGAACCCTCTCACTGGTATTCTTTACAGGAGATTGGAGGGGATAATTCTATTTCCAAACAACTCAATATATTCGCCAGGCAATTGTCAGACAGTGGAGTTTTATCCATACCTGCCACGCAATTCAAGCATCTGGTTAAGCAATATATCCAGGAATTGAGTCGTTTTTTCTCAAAAGAATTGATTCATAATGTATTCAGCACGTCAAAGCAGGAGTTTGCCGACGCTCAATTCAACCTGGAAATGGACGTTAATGATATAACGGATGAAACATTTATCCCGGGCTTAAAATATTTACCTATAGATATAAATGTATCCTTCAAGGGAGGGCGGGTGGTTTTCGAGCAAGAGATGCAAGCAGAAGTTCCCTCCCCTGAGGATTTTATTCCCACCGAACTGTATGTGTGCCTGGGCCGTTTCATATCACTGAAATCCCCTTCGGTATTCATCCTGTCAGCAGAGCGATTTGGCATTTCTCTCTTTTACAAGGAACTGGATTTCACCAAGAACAGGCTGGTGGAAGAACTGCAAAAATTATCCGACGGGACCAAACATTTTAATCCTTTCGAATTTATTATAAAGGGCAGCTCGCGCTATGCGCAGCCTATCAAGGACAATATTGACTTCACCAGAGACCTCGCAAGAATCCAAACAGAAAAGAGTGTTTTGGCCTTGGATGATCACTCAATACGGGAAATGATGGAGGGTTATTACAAGGCTGACAGCAGCGATATCCGGTTTATTTCCCGAAGAAGAAAAAGTAACAGGTTCGATATCCCTCTGCACCTTGCATCCTCGTCCGCGCGGGGGTTGTCAGATATGTATTTTTACCTGAAACATGTTGCCTCTCCCGGCGAGCTTCTGATTATTGATGAACCGGAAAGCCACCTGAGTCCGACCAACCAGATTTTAATGGCACGGCTATTGGCATTTTGCGTGAACGCCGGACTGAAAGTTTTGATCACTACCCATAGCGATTACCTGATCAAGGAAATTAACAACCTGGTTATGCTGGATAATAACTTTGAAGGGAAAGAGGAATTTCTGGCAAGACATAAAAATGAATATACCGAACATGATCGCTTGAGCCCGGACGCGATCAAGGCTTACACCTGTGAGGCCGGTACATTGAAAGCCTGTCGCATTGACAGCGCCGGGATTGACATGCCGGTATTCGATGATGCCATAGACAAAATTAACCGAACATCCAACGAACTCGCGCTTCTGACGATGCCGCACGGAATGCAAAATGATTGAGCAACTGAAAGAGATTATAAAAGACCGCCACTATCAAACTTCAGAGACTTCAGACAACAACGCTGTTCTATTAATGGATGATAACTCCGGGATGGAAGTCAGGATAACGAAACCGGCCAATGACTGGCTTGTCATCAATATACCAGATAATCATCACCTGGGTATGGTGGACAAAGGTAACTGGCGCAAAACCTGTGACAAGTTGATTTTGGTTGCTGGCCGCAACCAGGTGGACGTCTATTTTATCGAAATGAAAAAAACGCTGAGACCAAACCAGGAAGACATTCCAGAAGACGCCTTTATGCAAATTCTTTGCACTATTCCAACCCTTGATTACCTGGTGTCAATGGTCAAAAACTACTTTCAGGAGCAGTATGGAATTAAACAGCACTATGCTGTTATCTACGAGAAACGGGCAGCAACACTCGATAAACAACGGATCAAGCCACAGATCGCAGACTCTTATAAATTCCGCCGGGAATCGTTCAGGTGTATTTCATCTGTTTCCGGGCCCATTGATCTGGACCACTTGCAGTTCAAAAGTGAACAAGCTTGAGTGTCTCAGGCAATAGTCCCTGACCTGACCAAGCCAGAACCAAAATTCACACTCCATTCGTCATTTACGGATGCAGGAATCCAGTAAACGAACCTTCATTATAAGGAATTGTTTCATCAACTGGATTCCCGCCTGCGCGGGAATTACGGGGGGTGGCCGGAATAGCTGGGGATAGGGGCGGTTATATCCTGGGACAAATAGCTGTAGCGCCGTCTTATCCCCCTCCCCGCTGGTACGCCAGATCGAAGCGGGACAGGAATGCTGTCTGGTCGGCAGGGTTGAAACCGTCAAATTCGATGCTGACCGGCGTCACGGGAAATTCCATGAGGCCGAGTTTCCTGATGCTCTCCGGCGCCAGGGTGATTTTCACCCGGCCGGCTTCCGTCGCGATATCCGCCTGGTTGCCCATGCGGGTAACAGGCGCGCCGTTTACTGCCCGCGGCAACAGGCGGAAGAAGTCCTTGTGGGTGATACTCATTTCCCGGGTCAGCCCCCGGCTACCGGCGGCCATATCGCCAGGGTGTCTCCGTCGTTGAATACGGCCTTGTTACGATCCTCCGGTTTGATGTAAACACCGTTCAGCAATACCAGGTGCGCCATCTCCCTGGGCACGTTGTACCTGTCGATGACTTCGTAGGCGGTGTTGTCTTCAGATATTTCTATAATGAGTTTGTTATCCACTGCGTCTGAAGGAAGATAATCGGTTAAACCGGCGTAGAGTTTGAATACCAGTTTCATAACAACGAAATATTTGGGGTCAGAGTAAAAATTCTGGCGAATTTCTTACTCTGACCCCGGATCTCCACGCGCCGAGGGACACAATTGGAGTCAGTCAATTCGTTCAAAGCAGTGCAGCGTTGTGGCCGATGGACTGGGTCGCCCCCAGGTATGCCTCCATAATCCGGGTCGGGTCCTGCAGCAGGTGGTCCTTCCACTTGCCCAGCTTCAGTTTCGTCTGGATCAGGCCGCGCAATACGCCTACGTGATTGGTGAGCCCCAGCGCCTGGGCGCCGACCAGGACGTCATCCTGGAACTGGAGGCTGATATAACGGTACCGTTCCGCGTCCACCAGTTCCGCGGATTCGCCGCCCTCGACACCCATCCATAAACCATAGGAGGTAGAGACCAGGCCCATGGTGTCCAGCACGTTCATATTGACGCTGCCCTGGTGGCGGGTATCCCGGCCGCACATGTTCATGGCCGCGATCCTGCCGTGGTCGGCCGCGGTGGGCTGGATCGCCTGTACGCTGAACTCCCCGGTGGAGAAATCCCTGCCCTGGCATACGTCGCCGGCGGCGTACACGTCCGGGTGGCTGCTCTGCAGGCGGTCGTTCACCAGCACGCCGAAGTCGGTCTCAATGCCGCTGCCTTCGAGAAAACCGGTATTGGCCCGTACGCCGGTGGCGGAAATCACCACGTCGGCGCCCAGTTGTTCACCGTTATCCAGTTTTACCGACAGCCTGCCGCCGTCCTGTTCGATTGCCCCGACCCGGGTCGAGGTCAACACGTTGACGCCCTTGTCCAGGCACCACTGCTTTATCAGGTTTCCGGCGGTCTGGTTCATCATGCGCGGCACCATGCGGTCCTCCATTTCGATCACCGTCAGGTTCACGCCGCGCTCGGCCAGCGCTTCCAGGATGATGCAGCCGATAAATCCCGCACCCATCAGGATTACATCGGAGCCTTTGGTGGCGTTTTGCGCGATGTTCCTGCCGTCCTCGAGGGTCCAGCAGGAATGAACGCCGGGCGAATCCAGGCCGGGAATGGGCGGCCTGATCGGATGGGAGCCCGTGGCGATCAGTAACTTGTCGAAGTTGACCGTCGCGCCGCTCTCCAGTTGCAGGGTGTGGGCATCGGGGTCTACCGACGCCACCCGGTCCTGGATCATCTCGATGTCCTGGTCGGCATAATGGCCGGCTGACTTGCGCAGGTAGGTGCCGGCCTCATTGATGTTGTCGATGAGGTAGTACGGCAGCGCCATGCGCGAGTACGGCGGTTCCGTTTCGTCGCCGATCAGCTTGATCGAACAGGAGGGATCGGTTTTCCTGAGCGTTTCCGCTGCGATAACGCCGGCGGGCCCGGCGCCGATAATGACGTGTTGCATGCTTTCAGTCTCTTACAAGGTATGACTTCGTCATGAGTGTTTCACTGGATTCCGGGTCAAGCCCGGAATGACGGGCAGTAAATTACGAGCCACCATTACAGGCTGAGTCGTTGCCGGGTCTCGTCGGTCGGCACGCCCTGCTCATTCCAGCCGCGCACTTCGTAGTACTTCGGCAGCATCTCGTGCAGGCGGTTCACGTTGCCCTTGGCCGGGCCGGTCTGGGCCGGTTCCGTCAGCAGGCGTTTCGGCAACGTGTCGTCCGCCGCAGTCAGCCCTGCCGCAAGGTTGAACTCGCGTTCCATGTTCCAGATGCGCTCGCCCGCTTCCAGCATGCTCTCAGCGGTCCACTCGTCCCCGCAGGCCGCGGCCACCTGGGGAGCGATATCCTCCAGGGTCCAGGCGAACGTAGTAAACACGCACAGGCCGCTCGAATCCACGATGGAGGTGGCGTCCTGGAAAGCCTTGACCAGTTCCGGCTTGCCCTCGGTGGCCAGCGGGTCGGTCTTTTCGGGGACGCCCATCACTTCGGATGAGACGGTGTAGCTGCGCAGGTGACAGGCGCCGCGGTTGGACGTGGCGTAGGTCAGGCCCATGCCCTGGATGCCGCGCGGGTCGTAGGCGGGAAATTCCTGGCCCTTCACCGTCATCGACAGTTCCGGGTGTCCGTACTTCTCGCACAGGCGTTTGGAGCCCAGGCCGAGATCCAGGCCGAAACCCTCGCCCTTGCAGGTGACTTCCGTCGCCCAGGCCAGCGCTTCGGCAGAGCCGAACTTCAGTTCGACGCCGCCGGTCTGCTCTTTCGTGATGGCGCCGAGGTCGTAGAGCTCCATGGCTGCGGCAACAGTGGCGCCGAAGGAAATGGGGTCAATCCCGTCCTCGTTGCAGATGAAGTTCGCATAAGTCAGCGCATCGATGTCGTCCACGCCGGTGTCCGAACCCAGCGCCCAGGCCGCCTCGTATTCCAGGCCGCCCGAAGCGCCCCAGTATTGCGGCTTGTTCTCGATGGAAAAATGGCCCCGGTCGATGGTGGAGATGCGCCCGCAGGCGATGGTGCAGCCGAAACAACCCGCGTTGGTTACCAGGTTGGGCTTGCCGTCGCTTTCCCGAGGCTCGTGCATGGCCTCGGCGGAAATCTTGCTGGCGCCCTCGAACTGTACTTCGCGCATGTTGCGGGTCGGCATGGCGCCGACCTCGTTGATGACGTTCATCAGCACCTGGGTGCCGTAGGTGGGCAGCCCCTGCCCGGTGACCGCGTTCTCGGCCAGGACCTGCTTGCCGGCGTTGACCGCCTGCATGAACGCGCCCGGGTCCTTGATGTTGCCGACGCCCTTGGTGCCCCTGACCGCAACCGCCTTGAGGTTCTTGGAGGCCATCACCGTGCCGACGCCGGAGCGGCCGGCCGCCCGGTGCAGGTCGTTGACGACCGCCGCGTACAGGCAACCCTTCTCGGCAGCGCGGCCTACCGCGGCGATGCGCAGCAACGGGTCCTGGTATTTCTTGTGCAACCATTCATCCGCAGCCCAGACCGACTGTCCCCAGATCTCATCTGCAGAGACGATTTCGACCTTGTCATTTTCCACGTACAGGTACACAGGCCGCGGCGATTTGCCTTCAAAGATAATCATGTCGTACCCTGCGGCCTTCAATTCCGCGCCGATGAAGCCGCCGGAATTCGAACAGGCGATTGCCCCGGTCAGCGGACTCTTGGTAACGACGGAATAACGCCCGCCGGTGGACGCCATGGTGCCGGTCAGCGGACCGGTAGTCATGATCAACTTGTTGCCGGGACCCAGCGCGTCGCATTTCGGGTCGATCTCTTCCGCCAGGTACTTGGTGGCGAGGCCGCGCTGGCCCAGGTAGAGCCTGGCCCACTCCATGTTCAGGGGTTCGTTGCTGGTGGTGCCTTCTGTCAGGTTTACTCGCAGTACATTATTAGCCCAAGCCATTTTTAATCTCCTCCGCTATCAGTTGGCGCTTGCCGCCGCGTGCGCACGCATCCGGGCCAGCCCGGTATGGTCTGCATCGACGTAAGTGATGGCTGCCGTCGGGCAGGCCTTGGCGCATTCGGGATCACCACCGCAGAGGTCGCATTTATAGACGACCTTGGTGTCCTGGTTGTAGTTCACCGTCCCGAACGGGCAGGCGATGGTGCATACCTTGCAGCCGACGCAGACGTCGGCCAGCACGTCCTTGGAACCGGTTTCCTCGTTCAGCACGATGGCCTCGACGGGGCATGCGTGCATGCACCAGGCCTCGCTGCACTGGGTGCAGGTGTAGGGGACGAACCGGCCCTCATCGTGGAAGGTAAACACCTTGATACGGGATTTTGCAGGGTTGAATACCCCTTCAGCCTGGTAGGAACAGGCCAGTTCGCATTGCAGGCAACCGGTACATTTTTCCGGTTCAATCTGGAGCGCTCTCAGCATCACATTCTCCTTGGATAGCAACAGTTTCGGATAAAGATCGAAAAAATCTTGTGTAATACCGGGAAAAATTCCCGTCCGTACCAGTCCCGGTTTTCTTTATAATGGGACTGACCGGTTTTTTCTTATAGTATAGCTTATTGTTAATTGCCAGGTCAGGCACCTGTGCGATGCAGAGGATACAAAAAAATTCCGGTGATGGCAACATGCTTTACCAGGCATGGCATAACAGAACTATTTCACCGGACCAGGGTCAAATACCGGACTGGCAGTCAGGACAACAATGAAAACCATCTTATATACGATCATCACGTTCATCTTCCTGGGCTGCGTCGCAGCCGGCGCCGCGGATATGACTGAAATCAGTTTCGCGTTCATCGGCGATGCAGACGGCAGCGCGCATACGGGCGTTGCCCAGGGCATCCACGAGGCGAACCTGCAAGGACAGTTCCTGGGCCAGAACTACTCCCTGGAGGAGTTCAGCGGGGACGACCTGGATGCGATCGATCCCGGCAAATTCATTGCCGTCATCGTCGCCACCAATGCAGGTGACCTGAGCCGGGTCGGCGCCCGATTCAAGGACCATCCGGTCTTCAACGTGAGTGTACACGACGATGCGCTCCGGGAAGCCTGCGCGCCGAACCTGCTGCACGTGATACCCAGCGCCAGGATGCTGGCCGATGCCGAAGCCCAATGGTTGCAGAAAAACCCGGACGCCGACATCACCGTCTCCGGATGGCACCCGCAGTTCATGAAATTCGCGGCGCGGGACCTGAACAAGCGCTATAAAAAACGGACCTCACTGGCCATGGACCAGTATGCCTGGGCCGGTTGGGCCGCGGTCAAGATGGCGTCGGATTCGGTGGCCAGGCAAAATATCACCGAACCCGACGCAATGCTCGAGTTCCTGAAAACCGGCTTGGCGTTCGACGGACAGAAGGGCCTGGACATGGATTTCCGCGACACCGGCCAGTTGCGCCAGTTGGTGCTGATAACCGGCCCCGATGGGGAGTTGCTGGGCGAGGCGCCGGTCAGGGGCGTTGTCGCGACGGACGACGTGGACAGCCTGGGGCTGGCGTCCTGTTATAATTAAAGCCACAGAGGACACAGAGAGCACAGAGGTGTCTGTATCACACTGAATTTACTGTATGGAGCAAACCATGAAGCATATTATCAGCGTCACCATATTGATCCTGGCCGGCATCCAGCTTGCGCATGCCGCCAGCGGCCGTATCTTCGTCACCAACGAGCGCAGCAACGACATTTCCGTCATCGACGGGACAACCCTGGAAGTGGAAAGAACCATCGAAGTTGGCGACCGGCCCAGGGGAATCGGTATCTCGCCCGACGGCGCGGAGTTGTATGTTGCCGTCAGTGAAGAGAACGCAATCGCAGTCATCGACCTCGGCACCTTGGAAGTGTTGCGGAAATTCCAGGCCGGATCGGACCCGGAAACCTTCGCGGTGCATCCCAACGGCAATATCTACATCTCGAACGAGGACGATGCCAAGGCATCGGCGTTTGACCCCAGGACCGGAGAGCAGGTCATGGAGGTCGGGGTGGGCCTCGAACCGGAAGGCGTGGCCATCTCCCCCGACGGCAAGCATGTCATTATCACCAGCGAATCGACCAATATGCTGCACGTGATCCAGGTCCCCGAACACACCATTGTCGCCAACATCCTGGTGGGCGCCAGGCCGCGGGCGGCCACGTTTACCAGCGACAGCAAGACCGCCTATTCCACTTCCGAGATCAGCGGCGAAGTCAAAAAGGTCGATATGACCACTTTTGAAGTGGTTGGCGTACAGAAGATCGCGGATGAAAAAGCCAAGCCCAAGGACGTGATCCTGAACAAGGACGAGACCAAGTTGTACGTGGCCGGCGGCAGGGCCAACCAGGTCATCGTCATGGACGCGGAAACGATGGAAGTCATCGAGGGCATTCCGGTTGGCAAGCGGGTCTGGGGCCTGACCATGACCAAAGACGGCAGCAAGGTATTCAGCACCGACGGCGTCAGCGGCACCGTTTCCGTGATTGACACAGCGAAGGACGAGGTCATCAAGACCATCGAGGTGGGCAAGTTCCCCTGGGGCGTAGTGATAGACGACTGACGCCGGGGTCAGAGTAAGAATTTCGCCAGAAATTTTACTCTGACCCCATAAATCAACCTTATTCCGGCTTCATAAACTTCATCGTCATCCGGTCGCTCTCACCGATGGCGGCATACTTGTCGCGATCCTCGTCCCCCAACCGGTAGACAGGCGGTAACGTCCAGACGCCTTTCGGGTGGTCCTTCGTATCCTTCGGGTTTGCATTAATCTCCGTCTTGTCAACGAGCTGCAGTCCGGCCTGCTCTGCCAGGCGGATGACCTCGGCTTCGGGGACATACCCCTTTTTCGACCATTCCTTGCCGACCATGTGCTCTGCTCCCCTGTGCGTTACCAGGCCCAGGATGCCGCCGGGCTTCAACACCTTGTAAGCGGCTGCAAACACCTGGTCCGCGGTATCGTTGTTCAGCCAGTTGTGGACGTTGCGGAAGGTCAGCACCATGTCCGCCTGCCCTGCCGGCTGCAGGTCCGGCTTGTTCGGGGGCGCGAACTCAAACATGACGACCTTGCCGTAATTTTCCGGGTCGGCAGCCAGCTTGTCCGCATACTTTTTGTAGCTGCGGCGGTAATACTCGATCTCGGATTCGCTGTCGTAGCTCCCCACGTACAGTTTCCCGTTGTCCCTCAGGTACGGCGCCAGTATCTCGGAATACCAGCCGCCCGCGCCCGGGGATATCTCCACCACCGTCAGGTCGTCGCGTATGCCGAACCAATCCAGGGTCTCGGCCGGGTTGCGATACTGGTTGCGGGCTTTATATGCGTCGGAACGGTGACCGCCGTTGGCGATCCCGTTGAGGCGGTCGATGTTCCCATTGGCGAGCGCCGGGCCTGCGGGCAGGCACAACGCCGCAAAAACCAGGATCAGGTGACGGTATGACTTCATGGCTTGATTCCTCCTTCAAAGCGATTGACAGGTATATGTTACCCCGTCCGGCTGTTGTTTGCTGTGTAAATTCGGGGACAGATTTAAAATCTGTCCCCAGCGTACTGGTTTACATGCCGTCCGGCGTGTGCGGAGACCTGATCAGGAGGGTTTGGAAATGTATTCGCCGGCAAGCAATGAAAGTGTTGTATCATAGGCTCGCGAAGCCGTAGCAAAGGACAGTAACGGCTCAGATCACAAAGCGATGCCGGATTAGCTCAGTTGGTAGAGCGCCCGCCTTGTAAGCGGATGGTCGGCGGTTCGAATCCGTCATCCGGCACCATCCATTACATGTAATTTTCGTGAGATAGTCACGAATATGATCGTTCAAGTGCCGGTGGGATGGTTATAGTGATATGAAATAGTAACAAGCACTTGACAGTCACACTATATGGCCATATATTTTAAGTATGGCCACCCCAACTATAAAATCCACATATTCACTGGATGTCGACACTGTGCATACGCTGGAGGCATTGGCACAACGCTGGAACGTTTCAAAATCCAAGGCACTGCAACGTTCTATTCAGGCTGCGGCAGAGCAGCAGCCCCCAGCCGACCGTGAAGCGCTGGATGCCCTCGACCGTCTCCAGTCATCGCTGAACCTGGATGAAACCAAAGTCAAGGACTGGAAACGGGACCTGGTACGTGAACGGCGAGAGACCGGGAAGCGATTGAATCCTGGTTCCTGATGATTCACCTTGATACCAGCTTCCTGATTGGAGCGCTGGCGCGCGGGTCACCTGAAGATCGGAAACTCAGGGAATGGCTCGGCGCGAGTGAACCCCTTGGCATGAGTGCAATTGCCTGGGCAGAGTTCCTGTGTGGTCCGATTGATAAATCGGTACTGAAACTGGCAACCGGGATTATCAGGAGGCGCAGCAATTTCGCCGAGGAGCAGGCGATTATTGCGGCGCGCCTGTTCAACGAATCAGGACGACAGCGAGGGACATTTGTGGACTGCATGATTGCTGCCACTGCCCTTTCCGAAGGCGCGTTAATCGCAACCTCAAATGTGTCGGACTTTCGCCGATTTGAGCCCTTCGGCTTGAAAATGGCGCCGTGTTAATCTGACGCCGGGAAGCTCCCATGAGCGATGTGTACAGCGAAAGAAGCTATGGTGAAATCGAGGTCGGATTCGGCGAGAAGATCGGCATCCTGGTTGTCGACTTCCAGCTTGGTTTCACCGATGCGCGGTTCCGTATGGGCGGCAGCGCCCATGTCGAACGCGCGGTAGAGAATGCCATGCGCCTGCTGGAGGCGGCGCGCGCATGCAACGCGCCCGTAGCGAACTGTTACATGGCGTACAGCAACGAAGAGAAGTGCCCGCACTGGAAAGTCGGCGCGGTAAAGACCGACCTGAGACGTGGCAGCGAGGGGGTTGAACTCGATCCCCGGATTGCTGATCACTCCTACGATTACGTGTTTGAAAAATGGGGCGCATCGGCTTTCTTCATGACGCCTCTTTCCAGCTTTTATACCCGCCACCAGGTCGATACCGTTGCCGTCACCGGCTGCGTCACCAGCGGTTGCGTGCGCGCCTCCGCGGTCGATGCTTTCCAGTTCGGATTCCGCGCCCTGCTGGTCGAGGACTGTTGCGGCGACCAGGAGGAAGGGCCGCATAACGACACGTTACGGGATGTGGGCCGGCGCTATGCCGATATTGTCAGTGCTGACGAAGTAATTGAACGACTGAAGCTTAACGGCGGAGCTTGAACTTACTCCAGACGCTCCAGCATTTTATCGTAACGTTCGAGCACCTTGTCCGCGTGCTGTCTTAGCGCGGGAAGCTGCGCGTTCCAGACAGGTTCCAGCAGTTCCGCCGTATCCCATCGCTCCAGGTCGTCATACGCATCCGGCAAGGCGTCCAGCAATGTTTTTATCCTGTTCCGGTACTTCTCCACCAGCGCCGGCACGGCTGCCGTGTTCCAGAACTCCTCTACCCCGTCCACACTTACATAGACGGGCGCGCTATGGGCAAGGCCGCCGTTTTTCCCGTAGGCGCGCAGGGCAACCCAGCAACTCCCGTCGGCCGTCAGGCTATGGTTCAGCGTCAGGCTTTCGCTGCCTTCCTCCGATTCCGCTGTTGCCACTATATCTCCATGTATGACCAGTTCGACCCGATCCAAGCTGTCCATGTCGGGATTGACCCGTGCGTGGGCGGTTATAGTTACCGTTTCGCCCCTGGCGGCTGCCACCGTGTCGCCAATCGTTCCGCCGGCGACATCGAGACTGAGCATGGGCCCGTTGGTCACGAAAGTCCGCCCCTGCCTCAATCCCTCGAACCAGGCTTGCGGTGAAAACGGAGCGTCAATACGGACGTAGGAACGTTCCGTCCCCGGCAGGTTGATGTAGGGAAAATCCGATCCTGCAACGGGCGCAAGTCGGAAGCCCAGGTTCCAGAAGTCGTAGAGAAACTCCGTATCAATCATGCTGAACTGCAGCACCTCAAGAAAGTCCACCAACCCCATGGGCACGTCCAGCGCAAGTCCCCGTGACACGTGAAACGCATCGATGATGGCATGGGCATAGCCGAACAGTCCGCCGTCGGCCTGCACCGCCCTTGACGTGTCATGGTAAAGGAAGAAATCGGCCGGATCGTGATAACTGCTGATGTTCAGGCTGATGGTATGGCCGCGATGGCCGGTGCGCGGCGACTCCTGGCCCGACACCAGCGCGTGGTTGTCCCGCAGGTAGTGCCCGTCTTCTCCGAAGGCATATTGCGGGAAGTAATATCGGGCCAGATTACCCATCTGCAACAGGTTGGCGACATGGATATCCTCGGCGCTGAGCAGGGCGAGGATGCCGGGATTGGCGTCCCGGGTACGTTCGATATGGATATGGACATCACCGGAGTACCAACCCTGTTCCGGCATATTGATCCAGCGTTGCAGTTCCACTTCCACCCGGGTATGCCCGTGCGCACTGATTTTGACATCCTGTGTGTGGATACGAAATTCAGGACCTCTGCCGACCACGAGCTGGTAACGGCCCGCCGGTACCTGGGCCTCGTAGTCGCCATCTACATAGAAAGCATACCCTTTCCCGGCGGGCCAGAACTCGAACCCGCGCCGTACCGGGACCTGCCTGGTGCGATCAGTGAAACGCGGCACCACCAGGGCCTGTTCGCCGGGGGCGGGCATGCGTCCCTGTGCGTCGTACAGGCCGACGCGGGCAGGCACGACAGAGCCTCCTGCTTCGTCGCGTACACGCAGGCTCAGTGTCCCGGCAGGAACCGGACCAGCGTCGGGCCGGTCTTCCCTGCTGATCTTCATATCGCACAGCACAATTTCATGGTCCGCCTGCGTATCATAGAACAGCACCGCGCCCGGAGCGGCAATACCAAGATCGGTATGACCGTGGCGGCGGTTGGCAAATCCCGCCCGCTCAAGCGTGGCGCTTACCCATTGCCAGCGTTGCCCGCTGTCCCGGTCGAGCATGATCGTTCTGGCCTGCGGAGAGTCAGACGCATGATCATAAGAAATGATGAAGCCGTCCGTCTGTCCGGCATCGAACAGCAGGTCCACGGTAACGGTCTCATCGATATTGAAGGCGAAACCGTCATCCACATCGAAAATGAAATACGGTCCGACCAGGCAGCGCCTGCCCTCCACATCCTGCACCCGGCCGGGCATGTTCCAGATTCTAATCAAGGCGCCGGCATGGAAGTCTCCGGCCATGGCATACACGCGCTTTATATTTTCAGCCTGCCAGTCGAGTTCCTGCATGGCCAGGGGATGACGTTCGTGGGCAGAGGCGAACTGCAACGCTATGAGCGGAAGCGTGAATAGCGCCAGGTAAAAGGTGAACAGCTTGATCGGTGTGCTTAATCTCATTCCAGGGATTTCCATCACCCCCCAACCTACATGACAATCCAAATCACAACAATAGCCGCCAACACATGCAAACTGCCCAGGTAAAACCGCTTCTTCAACCTCCCTTCCCTGGCAGCCTTCAACTCCTCCCCCAGCGTCCCGTACCGGCCGGGCAGGAACGAGCCGAGGTATTCCTTCAAAAAGTTACTTGTACGCATGGTCGGCATTCCCATGTCGCGCATCAGTTCGTCGACGTAATGACCGATATAAGGCCCGGTGAACACGCCGTCCTCCAGTTCCGGCACCCGTTCCCTGGCCCAGTTCTCCAGACGCTCGATTGTCTGGTCCATCTCTACGGTCGAGGGCAGGCTCATGTTGCCGGTGAACAACTGCGCCGCCCAGTGCGCGCCGACTTCCGAAGACAACGGGCAGGTCAGGGTCGGGAAAAACCCGATGAACGCCAGCCTTTGCTGGCCGGGGGGCAGTATGCGCCGGTATAAATGGAAACGGCCGTTGCCGTACACTTTTGATCTTAACTCCTCGCTCAGGAACGACATGTCGCGCTGCCATCCCGTGCCCATGATGACCAGGTCCGCCTCTATCTGCGTGCCGTCGTCGAGTTCCACGCCCAGGTCGTAAAACCCCTTGACGCCGGCCCGTATGGCGGTGATGCGGTCGACATTCAACAGGTCGAAGAAATCGTCCACCTGCCCCACGCTTTCAAAGCCGACCGGCAACTTGTGTTCGGGGGTCATGAGCTTCGGCATGCCCAGGACGCGGGGCACCACGGCGCTCAGAAAGGTCCACCACAGCCACACCAGCGGTTTGCCGGGGCCGTGCAACAGTTTCTCGTCCCAGGGGCGCACCGGGTAATTGACGAACATCTCAATGAAGCGCGAGATGAAGCGCAGGTCGCTGCGGGCGCCGCCAGGCAAGTAACGCGGCACCATCCAGTGCGGTTTGCGGAATACCAGGGTGGAGGTTTTTCCTTCCCGGGCCGCCCAGGCAGCGCAGTCCAGCGCGGATTTGCCGGCGCCGATGACGACCACGCGCCGGACGTCCGCGACCGCCGGATGGGTCCATTCGCTCGAATGGCGCACCAGGCCCCTGTAGTTCTCCCTGCCGGGGAGGTCCGGCATCATGGGCGTGGAAAAGGCGCCTGAGCAGATGAGGACGTAAGCGAATTCATGGGTGTATTCCCTGCTCTCCTCCTCGTTAACGTCGGCTCTCGAGCGCACCGTCATGCTGAAGCCCTGCCTGCCGCCGTCGATTTCCTCCAGGCGCACCACTTCGCTGTTGAAACTGATGTGGGGATACAGGCCGAAATGGTCCGCATAGGATTCCAGGTGAGCGCGTACTTCCTCCGCGACCGGGTAACCGCTGGTGGATGCGGGATAGGGGTAGTCGGTAAGGCTGTAGGTTTCCTTCGCGGTATTCGCCCGCAGGCCGGGATAGGCCCGTGACAGGGCCCAGACCCCGCCCAGGTCGGGTTCCTTTTCGAACACCTGTACGTCGAACCCGTTTTCCAGGAATATCTTGGCCGTCACCAGGCCGGCAATGCCGGCGCCGATGATGCCGACCCGTTGCGCCGGGTCTTTGCCTTCAGTGCGGCTTTCGGTAGTCGCTGAAGTTGCGTCTGTTTTATCACTCACGTGCTCTCCCCCGTCTGTGGCGGTTCATGCATCATAATCCAATTTACCAGTTTCGTCGGGTTTTATCACGGCGCGCTCAATCCATTCTCATGGGTGTCCCCTTTCAGCCTCCCCTTTCAGCCCCTATTTCGTCAACCAGGCAGCGAACCGCTCGTTCATCTCGTCCTGGTTGTCGGCCCACCATTCCGGGTCTCGCACCACCGCATTAGCCATGTTCTGTGGTGCATTGGACAGGTGCGGATTAATATCAATGCCCGTCTCCAGGTGCTTGTCCACCAGCGCCAGGGATGAATGACGCAGAGGACCGTAAGATATGTATTTGGTCAGGTTGGCCATGGACTGCGTACTGGTCGCAAACGCGACAAATTGCCGGGCCAGTTCCAGTCTGGGCGTGCCGGCAACGATGACCTTGTAACCTCTATATTGAACCTGGCCATCCCAGACAATGGTCAGCGGTTGTTTTTCCAGCGCCCAGGCATTGAAAATGCGCCCGTTATAGGCCGTACTCATCACAACCTCACCATCGGCCAGCAACTGTGGTGGCTGCGCGCCTGCTTCCCACCAGACTACCTCGTCCTTGATGGTATCCAGTTTACGGAAAGCGCGGTCAATGCCTTCCGGGGTTGAGAGGACATCATATACCCGGTCCGTCGGCACCCCGTCAGCCACCAGGGCAAACTCCAGGTTCACGTTGGGCACCCGGCGCATACCTCTGCGTCCCGGAAAGGTCTCAAGATCAAAGAAGTCAACCATAGTGGTGGGTTTGCGCCCGGGGAACATCGTTTCGTTATAGGCATACACCGTACCGGCCAGGGTATTTTCAATGCCGCACTCCATGTCGTAGCCATCCATAAAATCCTCTGCGGCCGGCGTGCCGTCCGGAGCCGGGGGGAGAGTTTCATAGTCCATTATTTCCAACAGCCCCTCGTCACAACCCAACAAGGTATCCCCGTCTACCATATCGATCACGTCCCAGGTGATGTTACCGGCTTCAACCTGGGCCCGGACCTGGGCGAGGCCGCCATTATATTCATCCAGCTTGATTTGAATGCCCGTCTCTTCGACAAAGCGATCGTGATAGGCCTTGACGGAACTCCTGGCATAGGAGCCGCCCCAGGACACGACGGTGATGTACTTTTTCTCTTCCGCGCCCGCCGGCCCGGCAACATGGGACAGGATTACGGCCATGCCTGCCAGCATGAGGAGGAATAGTGTTGGCGGCTTTCTGGGATACACAGGGTTTTACTCCTCTGGTTTGATACATTGAGTGATGAACTTGATGGAGTCTAACGCATCCTTGAATTTCATCCAGAAAATAGTTATATTCCGGTGTGATATTCAAGCTGTTGGATATCATTCGTTGTCATGGGGGCGTACCTGGTTTCGACGCGGGTGCTGAATCCCAAGGGGCATGCCGAGGTGCAGATCACCTCGTTAATCCATCTGCAAACTTAAATAGTTGACGAAAAGTACAACTACGCTCTGGCTGCTTAAACGCCGGCCAGCCCCTGACTGAATTGTGCTTGTGCATTCAACTCAGGGGTCACAAACACAAGCTCGCGATGAAGTCCGTCCCGGGCGGATTCGCTAAATCTTAAGGGACTCGTTGCTTGCGTTCCCCTGCCGTTTCGGGTAACAGGCGATTAAATTTAAAGAGACGGCTAAGCATGTAGAACCGAAGGCTGATGGCTTGCGGACGCCGGTTCGACTCCGGCCGCCTCCACCAATATTACGTACAGGGACGTAGCTGTCATTCCCCTCCATATCTACAATATATATGATGTATTTTATTTGCTATACAATTTAATCATTGTTTTCAGATAATCTACAATAAATTTATTGTTTTTCACTGAAATACGATAAAAGTGTTGTATAATTACGATCAGACTACTAATATATTGTATCTGTTGAGTAACCTGGTCAGCCATCATGAAAACATTGATTGAACTATCATCCGGGATCGGGAAGCGTCGCCGCGAGTTGGGTTTGAAGCAGTCGGACATGCTGATGAAAATCGGCATGTCACAGCAACAATACCAACGCGTTGAAGCCGGTCATGACATACGGGTTTCCACTCTTCTGCGCGTCCTTGAAGGGATGGGTATGGAACTGCTGATAGCGCCCCGCGAGCAGGTTCGACACCTGGAAAACCTGCTGCGGCCCGGTGAGCATGACTATGACCTCAAGCCTGCCGATCCCGATTGGCAGGATGAGGTCAAAGAATCCTCATGGTCCTCAATGTTGAAAGAATTCGAGGATGAATAACAATGGAAACGGCGAACCGGGTAGTGGAATCCGTAGAAGCGTTGCGATTGACACTGCACGGACAGAGGGTCGGAATACTCACCCATTACACCGGCGGCAAGAATATCCTGACTTTTGATCCGGAATATAAGGCCTTGCGGGAACAGGACCGGCCTACACTGACTCTGACTCAAACAATAAACCCCAACTACCTGGACAGGGTGTTGGTAAGTTCCCAGAGAGTCCCGGCCGTCCTGTCCAACCTGTTGCCGGAAGGCGCGCTGCGGGAACTGCTATCCGGGGCATTGAAAATTCATCCTGCAAACGAATTTCCATTACTGGCATGGACCGGCAATAACCTGCCCGGGGCCCTCATTGCGGCGCCGGTGCCCGCCGGTGAGATTCCAGGATGGGCATTGTCAACTCGGAACCGCATTGAAGCGGTTCAAATTGACATTGCAGGAGGTGAGCCAGAGTTTTCACTGGCCGGTATCCAGATGAAATTTTCCACTATCCGGCAAGACGGACGGTACAACATCAGCGCTGAGTTGGGGGCTGATGACTGGATCGTCAAAACACCGTCCACTCTTCACCGGAACGTTCCGGAGAACGAATACAGCGCCATGAAACTGGCCGAATCAATCGGCGTTGATATCCCCGAGACAACTCTCATTTCCCTGGACACGCTGGATAACCTGCCTTCAATCCAGTTGCCGGACGAGACTCATGCCTACGCCATCCGCCGTTTCGACCGTAGCGCCAAGGAGCGTATCCATACGGAAGACTTCGCCCAGGTATTTGAGTTTTTCGCCCACGATAAGTATGGAAAGGCCAATTACGAACAGGTCGCTAACGCACTGTATCGTTATGGCGCGGGCGGATTGGCAGATATCCAGCAGATGGCCCGGCGCCTCCTGGCGAATATCCTGCTGGCTAACGGCGATGCCCACTTGAAGAACTGGACCCTGATTTATCCCGATGCCGTCAACCCGACACTGGCGCCGGCTTACGACATCGTGTCGACGCTGCCGTACGTCCCGGGCGAAACCGGCATCGCATTAAACCTTGGCAAAGAGAAAAAATGGTACTCCATCAGCCTCAAAGCCTTTCAGACCTGGAGTGAGAGGATAGGCGTTCCGTGGCCTGCGGTAAAAGTGCACTTGCTCGATGCCCTGACAGCAGCCCGCGACCAGTGGCCGGGTATGTTGCAGGACCTGCCCATGCATGAACTGCACAAGGAAGTCCTGAGATCCCACTGGTCGAAACTCTCAGCAGATTTTAAATTGCTGTAACGATTTAAATGTACATCATGATGCTGTCCAGCGGGGCGTCTGCGTTGAGCAGGTCGACGCGCTTGGACTTTATTTTCAGGCCCTCCCCTGTCCGTACCAAGCGCCAGGTGACGGCGCCGGCATAGGTGTCCTGTTTGCGGTGATGGATGACGGCAATAACGTCGGCCCTGACGATAATGTCGCCGGCAGGTCCCGCCGGAAAGTCGATGTCCGGTTCCGACAGGATGCGCACCGAACGTACTTCATGCTGCATGGACGGCGATAACGGGTTGTGCAGGTTGTACCGGCGCATTTCCATCAGGGCGCGGTTGTCGTAGACCAGGGAATCGTGCTGTTCGGGGTCGGTCTGCGCCCGTTCCAGGGGCATCCAGTAATAGCCGTCTTCGGTGAACAGGGAGATCCAGGTTTCCAGGTCCGCTTCGTTCAGGCAGCGGGTCTCCAGGCGGATCAGGTCCCTGATTCCGTTCTGTAATTTGTCTCCCGCCATTTCAGGTCATGTATTCAAGCCATGCGGCATACTGGTTGCGCAGCGTCATGTCGCTGGTGCCCGTAGCCGTTACCTTGTCCCCGTCCCGTTGTTCCCTGCCGTGGTGGCGGTGCATGTCTATCCATTCAATGGCGCCGGCTTCGGCGCTCTCCTGTATGCGGAGATAGCATTCCAGGTCATCCGGGCCTACCATCGATGCCGGGGAGTTGATCAGGCGCGAATAGCGCAGGGTGCGCTCCAGCATGTTCGGCGGCGCCCCTTTCAGCCTGAACGTCCAGGACTCGATGATGGTCTCGTTCACCGAAACGGGTATGACCACGCGTACGGACTGTATATTGTCGCGTATCGTGCAGGACGGGTAGATCAGGCCGTTGTGGCGGTTGAACGAGAGAATCTCCCCGGTGCGCTCCCTGCCGTAGGCCTGTTCCATCGCCTCCAGGTAATCGGGATAGACCTGGTAGTGGCTGAAAATGCTTATCCCGCCACCCATGTAACCGTGCCCGTGCGGCAACCCGACAAATCCCATCTCGTCAAAGAAGTCATAGGAACCGCCGAACGGGGCTATCACTTCCGCTTCCGGCAGCGGCGCATGGTCGGGCGGAAGCTGCTCCTTGTATTGCCTTACCGCGTCACTGGTGCCGGCATGGGCCACCATGGGGTGCATGGCGTCATGCAGGTTCTCGGTGAAGAACTTCCAATTGACCGGGTGGCGATACCGGTGGCAGGTCTTACCGGATACTTCCACGGCGCCTTCCGGCGCCCGGTCCACCATGTTGTCTATGGTGTTGCGCATGTCTCCGAGGAAATCGGGGAGGTCGGGGCCCGTCGCGGACAGTGAGGCGAACACGAAGCCGCGGTACTGCCCTGTACGCGCTACCCGGGGCATGCCGAATTCAGCCGCGTCGCTGTCGAAACCCACGTCCCGGTAGCCGGCGGGGCTCGGCTGTGAGCGCAAGGCGCCATCGGTCCGGTAGGTCCAGCCATGATAGGGGCACTTGAATATTCCGTCAGCGCGACCGCTGCGGGCCTCGCAGACCTGCGCGCCCCGGTGCCCGCAGCGGTTCACCAGCACGTTGATGTCCCTGCCGTTCATGTCCCTGACCATGATGACGGGAGTCAGCCCGATGGTCGTGGTGAGATAATCTCCGGCAGACTTGACCTGGCTTTCATGGCCGACGTAAATCCAGGCCTGCCTCCAGATCCGCTCCATTTCCAGTTTGAAGATTTCTTCCCTGACATAGACATCCCGGTGCACGCGTGCGGGATCGATGAGGGACTTCAGGGCTTCCGCCGTGTTGCAGGGTTTGTTTGGCATGTGCGATAGGTTAGCAGAATTATGGATTGGTGGATATTTGGGGTCAGAGTAAAAATTCTAACGAATTTCTTACTCTGACCCCGGAGACTTCGGCATTTACTCTGACCCCGGAGATTTTCCGTAAAACAAAAAGCCGGACAATGTCCGGCTTTGAGTTGTTACCACTTTATAATTTTTATATCAACTTTCCGTGTTGTTATTATTTTCTTCCGAACTCGTTACCGGCCGGTCAACCAGTTCCACGATGGCCATCGGCGCCTTGTCGCCGACCCGGAAACCGCATTTCAGTATGCGCAGGTAACCGCCCGGCCTGCTCTTGTAGCGCGGTCCCAGTTCATTAAACAGTTTTGTCACCGAGGGCCTGTCCCGCAGGCGGGCGAATGCCGTCCTGCGCCTGGCTACGGAATCCGTTTTTGCAAGTGTGATCAACGGTTCGGCCACGCGCCGCAGTTCCTTTGCCTTGGCCAGGGTGGTCTTGATCACTTCATGACGTACCAGCGAAACGGCCATATTACGGAACATGGCAGTACGGTGACTGCTGTTCCGGTTCAGTTTCCGCCCGCTTTCTCTATGTCGCATGTCGAATCCCCGCCGCTATCAGTGTGATATCACCGACATTTCCCTTTCCTCGTACAGGTCGGAAGGGGGCCAGTTCTCCAGTCTCATACCCAGCGAGAGGCCGCGGGAGGCGAGCACGTCCTTGATTTCAGTCAGGGATTTCTTGCCCAGGTTCGGGGTCTTCAATAATTCCATTTCCGTGCGCTGGATAAGGTCGCCGATGTAATAGATGCTTTCCGCCTTCAGGCAGTTTGCTGAACGCACCGTGAGTTCCAGGTCGTCGACAGGACGCAGCAGGATGGGGTCGATTTCCGGTTCGTCACTCACTATCGGAGTTTCCTCCGTTTGCTCGGCTTCCAGGTCAACAAAAATAGACAACTGGTTGCGCAGGATGAGCGCCGCTTCCTTGATGGCTTCTTCCGGGTCTATGGTGCCGTTCGTTTCCACCTCCAGGATCAGCTTGTCCAGGTCGGTCTGTTGTTCCACGCGGGCGCTCTGCACGTCATATGAAACGCGTTTAACCGGACTGAACGAGGCATCGAGTTTCAGCCGGCCTATGCTCTGTCCGATATCATCATCCGGACTGCCGACTATGACGGGGCGATACCCGCGCCCGCGCTCAACGATGATACTCATGTTCAATTCACCGGCACGGGTGAGATGGGCGATCAGGTGATCCGGGTTCGCGATCTCCACGTCGTGATCCAGCTTGATGTCACCTGCCTTGACTTCACCCGGCCCCGTCTTGTTCAAGGACAGGGTAACGTCATCCCTGGCATGCAGGCTGATCGCCAGTTCCTTCAGGTTGAGCAGGATATCCGTAACATCCTCGTGCACGCCGTCTATGGTCGTGTATTCATGCAGCACGCCGTCTATTTCCACTTCGGTCACTGCGCAACCGGACATGGACGACAATAAAACGCGCCGCAGGGCATTGCCCAGGGTATGTCCGAAACCGCGGTTTAACGGTTCTATGGTTATTTTCGCCAGCGTTGCATTGATGTTTTCCACATCAACCCGGCGCGGCTTTAATAATTCACTGAATGTAGAGGGCATAGATATTCTTCCTGTAGCTGCTTACTTGGAATAAAGTTCTACTACTAACTGTTCGTTTATATCCGATGGTAATTCACCGCGCTCAGGCATGGACTTAAATGTTCCCGCCATCTTCTTGGGGTCGACGTCGACCCATTCGGGAAACCCGATTTGTTCCGCGACGTTAAGCGAATCCTGAATACGCAGTTGCTTCTTGCTCTTTTCCCTGATCTCAATCTTGTCCTCCGGATTGACCTGGTAAGACGGAATGTTCACGGACTGTCCGTTCACGAGCACCGATTTGTGGCTTACCAGTTGTCTGGCTTCGTTGCGCGTACAGCCAAATCCCATCCTGAACACCACGTTGTCCAGGCGGCATTCGAGGATCTGCAACAGGTTCTCACCGGTAGAACCCCTGCGCCTTACTGCTTCCTTGTAATAGCGGCGGAACTGTTTTTCCAGCACCCCGTAAATACGCCGCAGTTTCTGTTTTTCCCTGAGTTGCACGGCATAGTCCGACAGCCTCTTGGACCTCATCCCGTGCTCTCCGGGCGGCTTGTCAATCTGGCACTTGGATTCAATCGGCCGGGCGCGGCTTTTCAGGAACAGGTCAACGCCTTCACGCCGACTCAGCTTGCATTTGGGTCCGAGATAACGAGCCATATATCCTCCCTAGACGCGCCTTTTTTTCGGCGGACGGCAACCATTATGAGGAATAGGCGTCACGTCGTTGATATTGGTGATCTTGTAGCCCAACGCATTCAATGCGCGTACCGCCGATTCCCGTCCCGGTCCCGGACCCTTGATATTCACGTCCAGGTTCTTCATGCCGAATTCCTTTGCCACTTCACCCACTTTCTGTGCCGCGATCTGCGCCGCAAACGGTGTGCTCTTGCGCGAACCGCGGAAGCCGCTGCCGCCGGCTGTTGCCCATGCAAGGGTATTCCCCTGCCTGTCGGTAATATTGATGATGGTATTGTTAAAAGACGCATGGACATGCGCGATACCATCCACTACCGTTTTCTTGACCTTCTTTCTGGTACCTCTCGGTTTAGCCATTCACTCTCTCTTCGTGTTATTTCTTGATGATGCGGCGCGGCCCTTTACGCGTTCTGGCGTTGGTGCGGGTACGCTGGCCGCGCAAGGGCAGTCCGCGGCGGTGGCGGATACCCCGGTACGAGCCCAGGTCCATCAGGCGTTTGATATTCATGGACACATCCCTGCGCAAATCGCCTTCCAGTTCGTAATTGGTGACCTCCGCCCGCAACAGGTCAAGCTGATCTTCGCTGAGCGCCGACACCTTGACATCAGGTTCTATTCCTGTTGCGGAACAGATCTTCCGGGCGGTAGTACTGCCTATCCCGTAAATATGGGTCAGGGATATGCTGATATGCTTTTGATCCGGAATATTTACGCCTGCTATACGGGCCATCTGTTTTCTCTCTGTTGAAAAGGGGACAGAATTGAATTCTGTCCCCGGATATCAGGGGTCAGAGTAAAATTATTCGAAATCCGGCGTTTGAGCATAGATCCCGACGATTTTACTCTGACCCCATAAATTGATGCCATACGGTTCACCCCTGTCTCTGCTTGTGGCGCGGGTCCGAACAGATCACCCGGACACTTCCCCGCCTGCGAATAATGCGGCAGTTACGGCAGATCTTTTTTACTGAAGCCCTGACTTTCATTTCTTCACTCTCCCGTTATATACGTCGCCCGTGGCTTTTCAGGTTCGCCTTCTTCAACGCGCCTTCATACTGGTGCGACATCAGGTGCGCCTGGATTTGCGCCATGAAGTCCATTACCACAACCACGATAATCAGCAATGACGTCCCGCCGAAATAAAACGGCACGTTGTATTGCAGGATCAGGAATTCCGGCAACAGGCACACGAATGTAATGTAGATGGCGCCGACCATGGTCAACTTCGTCAGTACGCTGTCGAGGTAGCGGGACGTTTGTTCCCCCGGCCTCATACCGGGAATGAATGCGCCCGATTTTTTCAGGTTTTCCGCGGTCTCCCTCGGATCGAAAACGACGGCAGTATAAAAGAAGCAAAAGAAAATGATCCCCGCGGCGTAAAACGCGACGTAGATGGGTTGTCCGGGTTGGAGCAGGGTCGCCAGGTCCTGCAGCCAACGCATCTCCCGGGCCTGGCCCGCCCAGCTTGCCAGTGTACCCGGGAACAGTATCAGGCTGGAGGCAAAGATCGGGGGGATGACGCCGGCCATGTTCAGTTTCAGGGGCAGGTGGCTGGACTGGCCCGCATACATTTTCCGCCCTACCTGGCGCTGGGCATAGTTCACCGTTATCCTGCGCTGTCCCCGTTCGACAAACACGACAAATCCCGTGACGGCAATAGCCAGGGCAAACAGCGTAAATACCATTATCAGGTGCAACTCGCCGGTGCGCGACAGTTCCAGGGTGCCGCCCACCGCGGACGGGAGTCCGGCAACGATACCGGCAAAAATGATCAGCGAGATGCCGTTGCCCACGCCCCGCTCGGTAATCTGTTCTCCCAGCCACATCAGGAACATGGTTCCGGTCACCAGCGTGGTCACCGCGGTCACGCGGAAGGTGATACCCGGGTCAATCACGACCGATCCCCCCAGGACCTGCTGGCCTTCCAGCGCCAGCGACACGCCGATAGCCTGGAAAGTAGCCAGCAGCACCGTTCCGTAGCGCGTGTACTGGGTAATCCTGCGCCGTCCCGCTTCACCTTCCCGGCGCAACTGCTTCAGTCGCGGGTCGACGAATGACAATATCTGCATGATGATCGAAGCGGATATGTAGGGCATGATGCCGAGGGCGACAACCGACAGGCGTTCCAGCGCGCCGCCGGAAAACATGTTGAACATATCCAGGATGGTGCCCCGTTGCTGCTCGAACAGTTGCGCCAGCGCATCCGGGTTAATTCCCGGTACGGGTATGAAGGTGCATATGCGGTAAATGAACAGGGCAAACAGGACGAACAGCAGCCGGCGGCGCAACTCCGTCACCTGGGTCAATCCGGACAATCCGCCGGGTATTGCAGGATTTCTTGCCACCATGCCCTACTCCTCGAATTTCCCGCCGGCTGCCTCGATGGCAGCCCGCGCCCCTTTTGTCGCCCTCAGTCCCTTGATGGTAACCGCCTTGCCGATCGTCCCGCCGGCTATGATTTTTACCCGCTTGATTTTTCTGCTGATCAGGCCGGCTTGCCGCAACACGTTCAGGTCGATGACGTCGGCGCCCGCCTTCTCCAGCTCAGCCAGGCGGATCTCATCGGTGACCCGGGCCAGGTACGACCGGAACCCAACCTTGGGAAGACGCCGCTGCAAGGGCATCTGCCCGCCTTCAAACCCCACCTTATGGTATCCGCCCGAGCGCGATTTCTGGCCCTTGTGGCCGCGGCCCGCGGTCTTGCCGTGTCCGGACCCGATGCCCCGGCCCACCCGTTTCGCCGTGCGTTTGGCGCCGCTCGCAGGTTTAATCGAATTAAGTCGCATATCAGATCTCATCCACCGCCAACAAATAGGCCACCTTATTGATCATGCCGCGGTTTTCCGCGGTGTCCGCAACCGTGACCGAATGGCCTATGCGGCGCAATCCCAGCCCCGCAACACAGGCTTTGTGTTTTGCGGTCCTGCGGTTTACGCTGCGTTTCAGGGTCACCCTGAGTTGTTTCTTCGCTTCTGCCATGGTTACCCGGTTATGTCCTCTAACGGCTTGCCGCGTTTTGCCGCAAAGTACTCCGGCGCAGCTATCGACTGCAGGCCTTTCATTGTCGAACGGACAACGTTGATCGGGTTGGTCGAACCGGTACATTTCGCCAGCACGTTCTGAATGCCTGCGCACTCAAATACTGCCCGCATGGCTCCCCCGGCAATGATCCCGGTGCCTTCGGAGGCCGGTTGCATGTACACCCGGGCGGCGCCGTGGCGGGCAGTGATCGCGTAATGCAGGGTGTCGCCTTTAAGCGGGACGGTAATCATATTCCGGCGCGCTTTTTCCATCGCTTTCTGTATCGCGACCGGCACCTCCCGGGCCTTGCCGCGCCCGAAACCGACCTTGCCGTTGCCGTCACCGACCACGGTCAACGCGGTAAAACCGAATATGCGTCCTCCCTTGACGACCTTGGCTACCCGGTTGACTGCAACCAGTTTCTCCAGTAAATCTTCATTACCCGTGATGGAATCCGCTACCGCCATGCTGGTGTTATCTCCTCTTGAATCAGAATTTTATACCTTGTTCCCTGGCGGCATCAGCCAGGGCCTTTATCCTGCCGTGGAATTTGAATCCCGAACGGTCAAATGCAACCGTGGTTATACCTGCCTTCAGGGCGCGTTCCGCAACCACCTGGCCCACCACCCCGGCCGCCTCCTTGTTGCCGCTGTTTTTGATCTTGCCGCGCACCTCCTTGTCCAGGGTGGATGCGCTTGCCAGCACTTCCGCGCTGTTCGAAGCGATCACCTGGGCATAAATATGCCGGGGCGTGCGGAATATACACAGGCGGTTCATGCCTTGCGCCTTAATGCGCATGCGTGATTTAACCGCCCTTCTCAATCTTGCCGTCTTCTTTTTCATGCCGGTCATGCCTTCTTTGCTTCCTTGCGCAGGATCTGTTCGTCAGCGTAACGTACGCCTTTCCCCTTGTACGGCTCCGGCGGCCGGTAACTGCGAATGACGGCTGCCATCTGCCCTACCTTCTGCTTGTCCGCGCCCCTGACCACGACCTGGGTCTGGCTGGGGGTTTCGACCGTGATGCCGTCGGGGATATCCAGTTCCACGGGGTGGGAAAACCCCAGGGACAGGCTGATACTGCGCGAATTTGCCTGCGCCCGGTACCCTACCCCGGTTATCTCGAGCTTTACCTCAAATCCCTCGGATACGCCGGTCACCATATTCTGCATAATCGCTCTTGTGGTCCCGGCCAGGGACCGCGCTGATTTGGAAGCATCCTTTGCCGAAAACCTCAGCAGGTCGCCTTCCCGGCCCATATCCACCAGGGCGTGCAACGTATGCGTCAGTTCGCCTTTGCCGCCCTTGACCCGCACCACCGCGCCGCTCACGTCGACTTCCACGTTTTCCGGGACGGTTACTGGATTATTGGCAATTCTCGACATGGTTTTTCCTACGCTACGACGCAGATAATCTCGCCGCCAATTCCAAGCTGCCTGGCGCTCTTGTCCGTCATGACGCCCCTGGAAGTTGAGATGATGGCCGTGCCCAGTCCCCCGTACACCCGGGGCAACTTGTCACGGGGACTGTAACGGCGCAGCCCGGGCGAACTCTCGCGCTGCAACATCTCGATCACGGGCTTGCCCTCAAAATATTTCAGTTGAACGGTCAATACAGGCTTGACCTTGTCCTCGCCCACGGTGAAGCCGGTAATATAGCCCTCTTCCTGAAGAATATTGGCAACGGCAAGTTTCATCTTTGACGAGGGCATGCTGACTTCCCGCTTCAGCCTCTCCTGGCCGTTGCGTATCCGGGTCAGCATATCCGCTACTTGATCCTGTAAACTCATGTCATATTCGCTCGTAATTCCGGCAACTCACCAGCTCGCCTTGACCAGGCCGGGTATGTCGCCGCGCATGGCAGCCTCGCGCAGCATGTTCCTGCCCAGTCCGAATTTCCGGTAATACCCGTTCGGCCGCCCGGTCAGGCTGCACCGGTTCCTCAACCGGGAAGGGCTTGAATCCCTCGGCATCTTATTCAATTTAATTCTTGCCTCCTTGCGCTCCTCCGCGGTCAACGACATATCCTTGATAATGCGCTTCAATGCAGCGCGTTTTTCAGCATATTTTTCGACCAGCCGCTCCCTCTTGCGTTCCCGGTTCACCATCGATGTTTTTGCCATGGGTTTCCTCCAGCTCGTGTCCGCCTATCCTCTGAGCGGAAAATTGAATGCCTGCAGCAAAGCCTTTGCCTCATCGTCGGTTTTTGCCGAGGTTGTAATCGTTATGTCCAGGCCGCGCAGTGTATCGATCTTGTCATAATCGATTTCAGGGAAAATAATCTGTTCCCTGACACCAAGACTGTAGTTGCCGCGGCCGTCAAACGAACGCGGGTTCAGGCCGCGAAAATCCCTGATCCTGGGAATGGCGATTGAAATCAGCCGGTCCAGGAATTCGTACATGCGTTCCTGCCGCAACGTGACCATGCAGCCGTTCGGAAAACCTTTCCTGACCTTGAAGTTCGCCACGGATTTCTTTGCCTTGATAACGATCGGTTTCTGGCCGGCAATGCGCGCCATGTCATCCACCGCGTGTTCAATCATTTTCTTGTCGGTCATCGCCTTGCCCAGTCCCATGTTCAAGGTGATCTTGGTTATCTTCGGCACCTGCATCGGCGATTCGTAGCCGAACTGTTCCATCAGTTGCGGGGCAACCGTATTCCGATAATATTCCTTAAGTCTTGACATACTGACAGCGCCGCTCAGACATCCAACACTTCATTGTTGGACTTGAAATAACGGACCTTGCGGCCGTCCTCGAGAAACCGGAATCCCACGCGGTCCGGCCGGTTTGCCACGGGGTTCCACAGCGCAATATTGGAGATAGAAAACGGCATCTCCTTTTCGATAATGCCGCCGGGGTTTCCGCGCATTGGATTGCCCTTGGTATGGCGTTTGGCCATATTGACGTTTTCAACGATGACCTTGGAATTTTCCATATCGACATTCAGTACCAGGCCGCGTTTACCCTTGTCCTTGCCGGTAATAACGATGACTTCATCACCTTTTCTTATCCTGTTCATGATCGGTTCCGGAATTACAGGACCTCGGGGGCGAGGGATACGATTTTCATGAAATTCTCGGTTCTCAGTTCACGGGTGACCGGGCCGAAAATCCGGGTGCCGATGGGCTGAAGCTGGTTATTGAGCAGTACCGCGGCGTTGCTGTCGAACCGGATCAGCGAACCGTCCGGCCTTCTCACCCCTTTCCTGGTGCGCACGACTACCGCATTGTACAGTTCCCCCTTTTTCACCTTGCTTCTCGGAATCGCCTCCTTGACGCTGACCTTTATCACGTCACCGACTCCGGCATAGCGTCTTTTCGAACCGCCCAGGACCTTTACGCACATGAGACGGCGCGCGCCGCTGTTGTCCGCGGCGCCCAATACTGTCTGCATCTGGATCATCTGTGTACTCCGTCCGGTATCATACTTCCTGGGCTTTGGTCACAATACTGCGCAGGCGCCAGGCCTTGTTCTTCGAAATCGGCCGGGATGATTCAATAATCACCATATCGCCTTCATTGCACTCGTTATTCTCATCATGGGCAAGCAGCCTGGTGGTGCGCCGGATGTATTTTCCGTACAACGGGTGCTTTACGGTCCTGTGGATATCCACGGAAATCGACTTGTCCATCCTGTTGCTGACAACAGTCCCCGTCAGTGTCCTGGCTGTTTTCCCGGTTTCACTCATCTTGTTTTGCCTTCTCGTTTAACACCGTCTTAATCCTTGCAATTTCCCGGCGCAACGCCTTGAAACGGCTTGGATTGCCAAGCTGTCCGGAACCTTTCTGCATACGCAGGTTGAACTGCTCGCGCAGCAACTCCACGAGCAATTGCTGCAACTCGCCGGGGTTCCTGGTTCTCAGTTCGGCGGCCTTCATCACAATATGGTCCTGCTGACGAACACGGTCTTGACCGGCAGCTTTGCCGAAGCGAGCTTGAAGGCATCTCTTGCCAGATCTTCCGATACGCCTTCAATTTCGTACAGCATCTTGCCGGGCTGGATAACGGATACCCAGTATTCGACGTTGCCCTTGCCCTTGCCCTGCCGGACCTCCAGGGGCTTTGTCGTTATCGGCTTGTCGGGGAAGATTCGTATCCATACTTTCCCCCCGCGTTTTACCTTGCGGGTTATGGTCCTGCGGGCAGCCTCAATCTGGCGCGCGGTGATGCGTCCGCGGGTAGTCGCCTTGAGGCCGAATTCGCCGAAACTGACCTTGTTGCCGTTGTTGGCGAGCCCGCGATTCCTGCCCTTGCTCTGTTTCCTGAATTTGGTTCGTTTCGGTTGTAACATCGGTTCAGCTTCCGATTACGGGCGCATCATCATCGGTCCGGTCTTCCACGTTGAACACTTCGCCCTTGAATATCCAGACCTTCACGCCAATGACGCCATACGTCGTATTAGAGTTGGCGGTGCCGTAATCAATATCGGCCCGTAGCGTATGCAAGGGCACCCGGCCTTCCCGGTACCATTCCGAACGGGCTATTTCCGCACCGTTGAGGCGACCGCTGACATTGATTTTGATACCCAGCGCGCCGAGCCGCATCGTATTGGTCACCGCCCGTTTCATGGCCCGCCTGAACATGATCTTTCTCTCTATCTGCTGGGCAACGCTCTCCGCCACCAGGCTCGCGTCCAGTTCGGGCTTCCTGATCTCCTGCACGCTGACCTTCGCCCTGACACCCATCATATCGGAGACCTCCTGGCTCAAACGCTCGATGTCCTCTCCCTTTTTGCCGATCACGATGCCCGGCCTGGCGCTGTGTATGATCACCTTGATTTCATTCGGCGGGCGTTCGATCTGTATGCGGCTGACCGAAGCGTTCACCAGTTTTTTCCTCAGGTATTTACGCACCTGCAGGTCGGTGTTCAGGTACCTGGCATAATCTTTCGTATCCGCATACCAGGTTGAGGTCCAGTCCTTGATGATGCCGATACGGATTCCCGTAGGATGTACTTTCTGTCCCATGCTGTTCTACTCTGTCGTCTCTGTAACCGTTATAACGAGGTGGCTCGTGCGCTTGAAAATCCTGTCCGCCCGTCCCCGCGCCCGGGTGCGCATGCGCTTGTGAGTAGGCCCCTTGTCAACGGTGATTGCGCTGATTTTCAGCTCGTCAATATCCGCGGCCTCATTATGTTCGGCATTCGCGATCGCCGACTCCAGAACCTTTTTGACGATGGCGGCTGCCTTCTTGTTGCTGAAAGCCAGGATATTCATTGCGCGATCCACCGGCAGGCCGCGTACCTGGTCGGCGACCAGGCGCAGTTTCTGCGGCGCCATTCGCACATATTTCAGACACGCTGTCGTCATGATTAACCGTTCCTGCCTACTTTGAGGTTTTTCTATCCGCGGCATGACCGCGGAATGTCCGGGTAATGGCAAACTCGCCCAGTTTGTGGCCTACCATGTTCTCGGTGACAAACACCGGCACGTGGTCGCGGCCGTTGTGTATCGCTATGGTCAGCCCGACCATGTCCGGCACTATCATCGACCTCCTGGACCAGGTCTTGATCGGGCGTTTGTCATTATTCTCCCGGGCAGTCTCGACCTTTGCGATCAAATGGTGGTCTATGAACGGCCCTTTTTTAATCGAACGCGGCATCAGTTTTTCCTTTTACGAATAATCAGGTTGTCGGTACGCTTGTTCTTCCTTGTCTTGTAACCCTTTGTCGGGTAGCCCCAGGGTGTACAGGGATGCCGTCCTCCTGAAGAGCGCCCTTCACCGCCTCCGTGGGGGTGGTCGACCGGGTTCATCGCCACGCCGCGCACGGTGGGCCTTATCCCGCGCCAGCGTTTTGCCCCTGCCTTGCCCAGTTTTTGCAACGAATGTTCGATGTTGCTTGCCTCACCGATGGTAGCCCGGCAATCCAGCGGCACCTTCCTCACTTCGCCTGAACGCAGGCGTAATGTCGCATGGGTACCTTCCCGCGCCACCAGCTGCACCCCCGCGCCGGCGCTGCGGGCAAGTTGCGCGCCTTTCCCGGGCTTCAGTTCCACACAATGAATGACCGTACCCACCGGAATATTGCGTAGCGCCAGGCAGTTCCCGGGCGCTATTTCGGCGCGCGGCCCGGACATCAGTTTCGCGCCGGCCTCGACGCGGGCCGGGGCAACGATGTAACGGCGTTCGCCATCCGTATAACATAACAGGGCGATGTGGGCCGTACGGTTGGGGTCGTATTCAATCCGCTCCACCGTGGCTTCTATACCGTCCTTGTCCCGCTTGAAATCAATGATCCGATAACGCTGTTTGGCGCCGCCGCCCCGGTGTCTTACGGTAATTCTGCCGCGGTTGTTGCGGGCGGCGGTCCTGGTCTGCTTTTCGACCAGCGGATTATACGGCTCGCCCTTGTGCAGGTTCGGATTGACGACCTTGACGACGCCCCGGCGGCCGGGTGACGTAGGTTTCGGGTTGACTAACGGCATTTTCAAATTCCTCCTACGCGCCTATAAAATCTATATCGAACCCGGGTTTCAGCCTGACATAGGCCTTTTTCCAGTCCGGGCGTTTGCCGCGCGCGCGCCGGAACATCTTGCTCTTGCCGCGCACGTTCAGGACCTGTATCGACTCGACTTCGACTTCGAACATTTTTTCCACGGCCTTGCTGATTTCCGGTTTGGTGGCGTCACGCATGACCTTGAATACGAACTGCCGGTATTTATCGGCAGTCATGGTGCTTTTTTCCGTTACCCGCGGCTCCAGCAGGATCTTCATCAGCCTTTCGTCATTCATCCTCTTCACTCCCGTCCGATTTTTCCTGCTCCGTGTTCTCATTTCCCCCGGCTTTCGCCCGGTCTGCGCTATCCTTTGTCTCAGGCCCCAGCCATTTTTCCACTTCTTCCAGGGCCGCTCCGGTTATCAGCACCCGGTCAAACCCGACCAGTGAATAAGGATCAATTTCATGAGAATTGATAACGGCCACGCGCGCCAGGTTACGGGTCGCCAGGTGCAGTTCTTCGCTGATGGTATCGGTAATGATCAACACTTCATCCAGGCCCAGTTGCGCCAGCATTTCCAGCGCAGCCTTTGTTTTCGGCGCGTTGATATTCAATTTGTCGATACACATCAACCGTTCCTGGCGAACCAGTTCCGAAAATATGGAACGCAGCGCGCCGCGATACATTTTCCTGTTTACTTTACTGGCATACCTGCGCTGATTGTTTGCGAATGTTACACCGCCTCCCCGCCACAGCGGGCTGCGGATGGTGCCGGCCCTGGCCCGGCCCAGACCCTTCTGGCGCCAGGGCTTTTTTCCGCCGCCTCTGACGGCCGAACGATTTTTCAGGGACTTGTTCGCGGATCTGCCCGTTGCCAGGTAGGACGTCAGCACCTGGTGCACCAGCGGCTCATTGTACGCGGCGGCGAACACTTCATCGGCAACGGTTACGCTACCGGCCCGTTTCTTTCCCGCTTTGTGCAATACCAGTTTCACCTGAGCGCTCCCGTATTCATGCCGACTTGACCGCAGGCCTGACAACAAGAGTCCCGCCTGCCGCCCCGGGAACGGAACCCTTGACCAGCACCAGGTTCCTGTCCGGGTCCACCTTGATGACTTCCAGGTTCTGCGCCGTTTGTTTTACATTACCCATGTGCCCCGCCATTTTCTTGCCGGGGAAAACACGCCCGGGTGACTGGTTCTGCCCTATCGAACCGGGAGCACGGTGGGCGCGGGAATTACCGTGACTGTTACGCTGGCTGCTGAAGTTATGCCGCTTTATCACGCCCGCGTAACCTTTCCCGATTGTTTTACCCGTCACATCCACCTTCTGTCCGACCTGGAAAATATCCACCGTTATTTCCGAACCTGCAGCCAAATCCGCGGCCTCACTGCCGTCCAGCCTGAATTCATGCAGGCCCTCTGCAGTCTCGACACCGGCCCGGGCCAGCGTCCCCGCCAGGGGCTTGTTGATCAGGTTGCGGCGCTTGCTGCCGTAGGCGACCTGCACGGCGCTGTAACCGCGCTGCTCATCGGTGGCCAGGGAGGTAACCCTGTTGGGGATGGCTTCGATCACCGTTACCGGCACGGACCGGCCGGCTTCGGTAAATATCCGGGTCATCCCCCGCTTTTTTCCTACAATTCCAATCGCCATGATTCCGACCCGTCGTGAAGCCCTTGTGTTCAGCTCAGTTTAATCTGGACGTCCACGCCGGCGGCCAGGTCCAGTTTCATCAACGCGTCAACCGTCTTGTCCGTGGGGTTGACGATATCCACCAGGCGCTTGTGAGTCCTGATCTCATACTGGTCCCTGGCGTCCTTGTTTACATGGGGAGATATCAGGACCGTGTAGCGTTCTTTTTTTGTCGGCAACGGGATAGGCCCTTTGACATGGGCGCCGGTGCGGCGCGCGGTCTCGACGATTTCCCGGGTCGACTGATCGATCAGCCGATGGTCGAACGCTTTCAATCTTATCCGTATAACCTGTTCTGTCGCCATGATTTTTTGCTCTGTACCCGGGTTTGACTACGCCGCGCTTCGTTTTGTGAGTTCTTCCGCTATCCCTGGAGGTACCGGAGTGTATTTCGAGAATTCCATCGTGTAAGTAGCGCGCCCCTGGGTAGCTGAACGCAATGCTGTCGCATAACCGAACATCTGCTCAAGGGGAACCTCCGCCTTGATTATCTTACCTGCGGCAGAACTTACTGTTTCCGACAGGATGCCCCGGCGCCGGCTCAGGTCACCGGTCACCGAACCCAGGTAATCTTCGGGTGTTACGACTTCCACTTTCATGACCGGCTCCAGCAGCACCGGCGCACCGCGCCCGGCGCCGTCCTTAAAGCCTATGGAACCGGCAATCTTGAAGGCCATCTCACTGGAATCCACTTCATGGAAAGAACCGTCATACAGGGTGACTTTTACGTCCACCATCGGGTAACCTGCCAGCACACCGCTCTCCATCTGCTCCTGTATGCCTTTGTTTACGGCAGGAATATAATCCTTCGGTATGACGCCGCCGGCAATATTGTTGATGAACTCATAGCCGTGCCCCGGCGCCTGGGGTTCAATTTTCATTATTACGTGTCCGTACTGTCCGCGCCCGCCGGTCTGGCGCACAAACCGCCCTTCCGCCTTCTCCACCGGCTTGCGGATGGTTTCGCGGTAAGCCACCTGGGGTCTGCCGACATTGGCGTCCACTTTGAATTCCCGCTTCAACCGGTCCACGATTATTTCCAGGTGCAACTCTCCCATGCCTGAGATGATGGTCTGCCCGGACTCATCGTCGGTATACACCCGGAACGAGGGATCTTCCTGCGCCAGTTTACCCAGGGCCATACCCATTTTTTCCTGGTCGGGCCTGGTTTTCGGCTCCACTGCAACAGAAATGACCGGGGCCGGAAATTCCATCCTTTCCAGGATGATGGAGTTACCCGCCGGGCATAAGGTATCACCCGTAGTAACGTCCTTGAGACCGACCGCTGCGGCAATATCCCCTGCCCTGACTTCCTTTAATTCCTCCCTAGAGTTGGCATGCATCTGCAGGATACGCCCGATACGCTCTTTCTTGCCTTTCGCCGAGTTCAGGACCATGTCGCCGGATTTGAGTACGCCCGAGTAGACCCGGAAAAAAGTCAATGACCCTACGAACGGGTCAGTGGCAATCTTGAAGGCAAGGGCTGCAAACGGTTCGTTATCGGAAGACTGCCTGGAAACTTCGGTTTCGGCCCCGTTTGCAAGCACACCTTTTACCGCAGGAACGTCAACAGGCGCGGGCAGGTAGTCGATGACCGCGTCCAGCATGCACTGAACGCCTTTGTTCTTGAATGCCGATCCGCACAGTACCGGCACTATCTCGTTGCCCAGGGTTCTTTTCCTGATACCCCGCTTAACCTGTTCAGCGGACAGATCGCCATCTTCCAGGTACAGTTCCATCAATTCCTCATCTGCCTCCGCGGCGGCTTCCACCACCTGTTCCCGGGCTTCCCGGCAGGCGTCGAGCATGTCCTCCGGGATATCCTCCTCGGTGAAGTTCATACCCATACTCACGTCATCCCAATAAATCGCCTTGCCGCGCACCAGGTCGACGATGCCCCGGTACTTGTCTTCCGTGCCGATTGGAAGTTGCAACGGTACAGCCGTGCTGCCGAGACGTTCCCTGATCTGACCCACCACCCTCAGGAAATCCGCTCCGGAGCGATCCATTTTGTTGACGAAGGCCAGTCTCGGCACGTTATATTTGTTTGCCTGGCGCCATACCGTTTCCGATTGCGGTTCGACGCCGCCGACGGCGCAGAACACCGCGCAGGCGCTATCCAGGACCCTGAGTGATCTCTCGACCTCGATGGTAAAATCCACATGACCCGGGGTATCGATGATGTTGATCCGGTGTTCCGGATACTGGCCGGCCATGCCTTTCCAGAAACAGGTTGTCGCCGCTGACGTGATCGTGATGCCCCGCTCCTGTTCCTGTTCCATCCAGTCCATGGTGGCGGCGCCGTCGTGCACCTCGCCTATCTTGTGGGAAACGCCGGTGTAGTACAGGATGCGTTCAGTGGTTGTCGTCTTACCCGCATCGATATGGGCCATGATGCCGATATTACGGTAATGTCCGATAGGTGTACTGCGTGCCATGGCCGAATAACTCCTCTGGTACTCTTTCAACCTGATATTGCCATGTTCAGCGGGTCGGGAAGCGGTTGAGCGC
>JAPPLI010000036.1 GCA_028819495.1 Gammaproteobacteria bacterium
TGGTGTAGCACCCCTGTCTTTAAGGATATTTCAATACCGGGGTGTGGTATTGAGGCAGATTGTTGTCTAGTATCATAGGAATAAGACTCCGATCAGATAGAGCCTTGATAAGAGATATACGAAAACAAAAGAACGCTGAGAGCAGAAACAAGGAACAACGAACTGCGTCTGTGACAGTTTCTTTCCTGGAAAATTTCACCTTTCTGCAAAAATACCTGACCCGGTATTTTACGGAGCATCAGGATATTGAAGACGTTGTACAGGAGACCTATTTGCGGGCATACAGCGCTGAACGCCATAACGTTATAGAACACCCAAGAGCGTTCCTGTTCCGGGTTGCCAGGAATCTCGCTTTGACGGCACTCAAAAAGAAGTCCCGGCAAATTAACGACTATATCGAGGACTTTGAACTGCCTTTAGCCACAGGGTTGGCCGATACGGTCGAAAGTGAAGTTGAAGCCAGACAAACCATCGGAATTTATTGCGAGGCTGTTACTGCTTTACCGGAACAATGCCGGCGGGTATTTCTATTGCGGAAAGTCCATGGTCTATCTCATAGGGAAATAGCAGAGCGAATGAATTTAACCAACAGCTCTGTTGAAAAACACATATTGAATGGGGCATTGAAATGCCGCGCATATATCCGTGAACGTGAACTCGGGAAAACACCTGATGAAGCGAGTCTTGCGATTCAAACAGTCACCCTGAAGAGACGTCAATGACAGAAAACATCTACGTATTCCCTGATAAAAACATTATCGAAACAGAAGCCGGTGAATGGCTGGTGCGACTGGACGGTGATACCCGATTATCAGAAGATGAACTCATAAAACTGCGCGACTGGCTGGATCGTAGTCCTGCGCATCGCGAAGAACTCAGTAACTTGCTCCGATTTTATGACAGAATGAATATTCTGACAGAACTGTCGGTGCCGTTAGAAAGGCAGGTCGCCGGGAAACCCACCTCAAATGAAAGACCAGTTACATGGACCGGTCTTATAAGGTTTGCCTTTAGTCGAAACCTTGCCGTTATTGCACTTGCACTTGTAGCCCTTGCTTTGATAATAAACCAGCAAGCATGGGAACCGGGTGCTTCTGAACCCGGCACTAATGGTATTTATTCCACGACAATAGGAGAACAATCTTCCGTGTCGTTGTCCGATGGATCTACCATCCATCTCAATACAAACAGCCAGGTTAAAGTGGAATATGAGGAGACCGTGCGTAATGTACGGTTATTGCAAGGGGAGGCTTTTTTCAATGTGGCAAAAATCCCGCAACGACCTTTCCACGTTTATGCCGGAACCGGCCGGGTAGAAGCTGTCAGTACAGCGTTTATCGTCAGACTGAACAAGCATGGAGTGGATGTTGTAGTCACGGAAGGCAGTGTCAAGCTGGCGGCACTAAAGAAGCTCCCTGGACGTCAAGCTGTTTCGAAAGACAATCATGAACATGCATTGGGAACTCTGGATGCGGGTCAGGGCACGACCATTCGAGCCCTTATTACCGATGAAGAGAATGTTTCTTTCAGCACGATGGAACTGGTCCAGAATTTGGATGAAGCGGAGTTATCCCGGCGCCTGTCCTGGCGTCACGGGTTGTTGATTTTCACGGGTGACCCCTTGGAAGACGTAATTGATGAAATCAGCCGTTACAGCCCGGTCACCATTGAGATCATTGATCCCACGTTGAAGGCCATCCGTATCGGAGGACAGTTTCGAGTTGGTGATGTTGAAGCCATGCTGGCTTCTCTGGAAACAAATTTTCATCTGCGCATAATTCGACTGCGCCATGATTATATTCAGATTGCGTCCGCTGAGTAGAGACTATACCCCGGGATGTGGTTTTTTCTGCTTCATTAGTCTATTCATAGTCAGGCAGGCGTGGAAGCAGCGTATCGGCATAGTTTAAACAGGCGGGCAGCAATTGGAATGCGCGGAGTATCGAATAGCTGCACGCACCTGGGCAAATTGATTTATCTGGTATTACTGATGTTCAGCGCTGCAGGGTATGCCGGAGAGCAACTCAAGGATGAAACAAGGTATCACGTGGATATCCCGCCCATGAATGCCGCAGAGTCGTTGAACAGTCTGGCCGGTCAAACCGGTATCACTATGTTATTTCCATATGATCTGGCCAGTTCCCGCAGGGCAAATGCGGTGAGGGGACACTACACTTTACAACACGCACTGGATTTAATGCTGCGGGGGACAGGACTTACAGGCAGCCGTTCTGATAAAGGCGTATTGATGATCTCACGCACGAGTACAGCGTTAATCGATAAAGAGGATACAGCCGTGAAAGAAAACGAACAACTTCAAGCCAGACCGGTTAACAAAACATCGTTGCTGGCCGGAATTACAGCGTTATTTGCGTCGGCCGTCGCGACCCCTGTCGCCACAGGTCAAACGACTCAAGCCGGCACCGCCGGCTTAACCATACTGGAAGAAATTACGGTCACCGCTCGTAAGCGCGAAGAAAACCTGCAGAACGTGCCGATTTCCGTAACAGCATTCAATGCGGAACAGATTGAACAACTGGGTATCATCAACCTGCTCGATCTGGATACACATGTAGTAAATCTCTCGTTGGGAGGGGGAGATAATACGGGCGGTACAAGTTTCGTGCGCGCGACCATCCGCGGCGTTGGTACTCAAGCCCGAATCAATACTGATGGAGCCGTCGGTTTATATCTTGATGGTGTATATGTTCCGAGAATGACCGGGACACTGATCGACTTGCTCGATGTGGAAAATATAGAGGTATTGCGCGGGCCTCAAGGGACTTTATTCGGTCGTAACACCACAGGGGGAGCTATCCGTTATAATTCGAAGAGGCCACACACTGAGAAGTTTGAAGGTTATATCAAGGCCGGATATGGATCCCGTGACCTGATTGAAGTAACCGGCATGGCGAACATCCCCCTGGGAGAGAAGGCGGCAATAAGAGTCAGCGCATATTCCCGAGACCAGGACGGTTACGTTGATAACATGCTGGGGAATATCGCCACGGCTACCGACCCCTCTGCCCTGCAGTATGACAGTCACGGGACTCAGGAACTCGGAGATTACGATAACTGGGGTGTGCGGGCCAGTTTGCGCTTCCAACCAGCGGATGCGCTGACCGTCGATCTCACAGGCGCTTATACAGAAGACAAGGGAAATGGCCCCGCATTCAAGCTTACTGACTGGAATCTCAATGCCCGCCGCGGAGAAGGCGAACCGTGCCGGATGATTGCACGGGGAGTTGTTCGTGCCAGAGAGGTCAGACGCGCACCCGGTGGAGTTTGTACATTAGAACGAGCCAGAAGCGACGCTTTCAATGGAGTGGCTGAAACCAACAGCGCGCTGGACCCGGTACTTGATAATGCCTTCGGCGTGCTGGATGGAGATAACACCCAGGGCGGTATCGCAAATTACGAAAAGATTACCACGGAAATGTTATCCGCCGAGATCAGTTGGGATATCAACGAATACCTGACTGCGACGAGCCGTACCGGATACCTGAACATCGAACCTTTCTATATTAACGACAATGATTATACACCTGTTATCTGGCGCGAGCGCGTGCGGGACTATAAAAATGACAGCTTCTCGCAGGAAGTCTTGATTAACGGCGATCATGAACGCCTGAATTGGACTGCCGGTGTTTTCTATTTCGAAGAAACTCCCGAAGAACTGACAACAGGGTCGGATAACGGCACACCGGACGTCTTTATCCGTGAGGAAACGCTGGATGCAGAATCGATTGCCTTGTTTGCTGAGGGGAGTTACCGGTTGTTCGATAACCTCAGCGTGACCCTGGGCTATCGCTGGACCGAAGATAAAAAGGAACTGACGGCATTCGGAGATGGGCCGATACGCAGCCGGGATCGTAACTTTGATCCGGCCAGCGACCCTGACATTCTTGCGCTGATTAATGGTCCGGGTATCCCTTCCTCGGCTTCCGCCGGCGATACCTGGCGCGAGTCAACCTGGCGCGCCAGCATACAATACCATTGGACCGACAACGTGATGACTTATTTCACGGCCAGCACGGGTTATACCAGTGGCAGCTTTAATAATGAATTGGAATTGAAATTCGGCCCAAGCGAAAATTTTGGAATTCTTCCGTTCGAAGCGGAAGAAGTTGACCTGTATGAGGCTGGATTTCGCTCTACTTTGGCCGATGGACGAATCCGCTTCAATGCTACCGGTTTTTTTCAGGATTGGACCGGAAGACAACTCAGAAAAATCCAGCCTGACGGCACCAGGTTTGTTACCAATGCGGGCAATGCGGAGACCTATGGCGCAGAAATCGACGTCACGTTCCAGGTTACGGAAAGTTTGAATTTCGCGGCTGCCGTGGGCATTCTGGATGGAGAGTGGACTACGATTGCTCCAGAGGTTTCTGATCAAATTCTTATAGATTCTGAACTGGCAAGGCTTCCGGACCTCACCTTTTCTTTGGCATTGAATCATACGGCCTTCCTGGATTTCGGCTCTGTCCGAACCAGCGTGAGTTATGGCTGGCGCGCCGATCAGTACTCATCGGATGCAGAAACGAGAACGATTGAGATTGATTCTTATGGACTTATGACCGGCAGAATTGAATATGCGACCGTGGATGAAAAATGGGCTTTGGCCCTATCCTGCAGAAATTGTCTGGATGAGGATTACATCAATACAGGCGTCGATTTCACCGGCACGACCATGAACCAGGCAAGGGTACGCGACCTGGGACGAGAGGGTTACCGTGTTGAGCAAATCGGAGAACCGCTGGGCTGGTTTCTGGAGATTAAACGATCCTTCTGACAGGAGGAAGCAACTGAATGTTCAAATGTAATACTTATTGGTTCGCGTTGTGGTCCGTCATCGTATGGATGCCCGTTTTCTGCATACCGCAGTCTCCACAGGCTTATCCTTCCGTCTATCCTATCGGTGTCACCCGCTATGATCCGGAAAAAGCCTACAATACCTATACCCTGCTGCCCCTCGTCTCAAACTACGGCGCGGCCAAGGACGTAGCTCGAAGCCCGGAACCAGCCAGACTCATCGATATGAATGGTAACGTGGTTCACAAATGGAACGTCAGCAGTTGGCAGCGGTATCGTCTGCATCCCGGCACGTGCAACCTTACCATGATAGAAGAAAGTGAGCAGGCAGGTCTGAACCATATCGTCGATTACGATTGGAACAGCAAGGAACTATGGCGCTGGCGTCCCGAGCAGTCCGGTGTCGGTGGCAGGATGAGCGCACAACAGTCGCACATGCTGCATCACGACTTTGAGCGGTTACCCAATGGTAACACCCTCATTATGTACACCGTTCAGGTGCCTCAGGAACTTCTGGATACGGTCCGGAATGTTGACTATCCGTACTTCGGAAAAATAAACCGTAAAGGCCTCCAGTTAATCGGTGACGAGTTGGCGTATGTCACTTCGGAAGGTGAAATAACATGGACCTGGGCCGCGCATGATCACATCGACGTCAATGACTTTCTACCCGGGTGGAAGCGCCTGATTGACTGGTCCCATGGGAATTCGGCCAGGGTTATCCCGGAAAACCGGTGGTATGACGCCGGCGACCAGCGCTTCAAACCGGGAAACGTTGTTTATAACACCCGCAACCTGCCTCACTTCTGGGTGGTAGATAAAGATTCAGGTGAGATTGTTTACAAAGGCGCGCACCGGCACCTGGGCGGGTTTGCCGGGCAACATGAAGCCCACATGATCGCCCCGGGGAAGCCGGGCGCCGGAAATTTCCTGGTCTTTGACAATGGCGCCTATTCACCGGATGAAGCTCACCATGGCAAATCATTGATTGTCGAAATTGACCCGTCCACCAACAGGATAGTCTGGAAATACGAGACTGCGGGCAGGACGCTACGTTTTCATAGCCATTCACGCGGTTCGGTACAACGACTGCCGAACGGCAATACACTCATCTCTGAAGATAATACAGGTAGAATTTTTCAGGTTAAGCCTGATGAAAACCACCCCGACGGTGGCGAGATTGTCTGGGAGTACGTTGCATTCAACAGCGATCAAAAGCCCTTATGGTCCCTGGCCCGCGCTCATGCCTACCCGTATGATTATTGTGACAGGTTTGCCGACCTGCCCCGCTCTGAATTGAAGGTAAGCCCTCCGGATGCGGACGCCTGGAAACTCAAACCAGATGTCTTGCGTTAAATGTTTCGTCATTCTCCCATCACAAAATTAATTCTGGCATTAAACATGTTTACAGCCGTTATATGCGCAAACACTGTTACGGTTGCTACGGTCCTCGCATCGGAGGTTGAAGAAACGTTGCTGCTCGTCGCAACCGCCGACACTTATTCGGGCGCCGGTAAATTCACCGATTTTCTCGAGGAAAAATCTGTGCCCTACAGACACATATCGCCGCTCGAGTTTGAAGACCATAACAGCGCTCGGTACATCGCGATCATTATCGGTGTCAACGAAGGCTGGGGCGCCGATGATATTATGTCCCCGGCCCTGGATAAAGAAGAATGGGCATGGCTCTCTGAACCAGGCAACAATGGCATATATATGAAACAGAATGTCTGGACGGATGATCAGAACGTGATGGTTATTGCCGGGTCATCTCCTGAAACGGCAATCGATAGTTTTGATTACTTTTATGACCAGTGGCTCTCAAACCTTGCTTCCTGGTTTGGACTCTCACTGTCAAGAGAAGAATTGTACGGCTATTGAAGCCCTCCCTGTTGCATGCAACAGGGGAGCCCGGTATGCCTCTCTGCAGCAGATGATCAATAACCTGAGGCGACAGATTATTCTGATCGTTGTTACCTTTCTTTCACTGGTTCCGGGCTCAAGTGCTGAAACTAACACGGAGAAACCCGACATATTATTTATTGTGGTGGATGACTTGAATGACTGGGTCGGCCCACTTGAAGGTCATCCCCAGGTACGGACACCAAACATCGACAAGCTGGCGACAAGGGGGATGACGTTCCGTAATGCCCACGCTCCTGCGCCGCTTTGCAGTCCGTCGCGGACCGCCCTCCTGACAGGACTGAAACCTTCGACAACCGGGGTCTATGATAACCGCCCTGACTGGCGGGACCTGGATGCATTCAATGCAATACCTTCCTTGCCGAAGTACTTCAATAATAACGGGTACAATACTTTGGGCGCAGGCAAGATTTTTCATGCACATACCTTCGAACCCGAAGGCTTGAGAGG
>JAPPLI010000019.1 GCA_028819495.1 Gammaproteobacteria bacterium
GTTGCTTTACGTGCCGAAATGATGCGGATGGCATCATTCCGAAGTGTATAGCTTACCGTCAGTAACCGCCCCAGATCAGAATGACCAATGAGGATTTCACGATCTTCATCATCACTATGATCGGGGTCATAAAATGCAATCTGATCAGGGTCGAAGAAACATGAAACCGCTTCATCAAAAGTCACCCCTTGATGTTTGTCCTTGTTGCTCTCAGCCTTAATACCATCCCATTCAAACTGCATATTATGCTTATATCATACACGCTACTGTTTTGCAAGTTCAATGTCCGTCTAGCCGCATATGAGGTTAAACCCCGACGTGGACGATATCTTCGGCTTCCGCTACGAGGATTTTGAACTGGTGGGATACCAGGCGCACCCATCCATACCGGCGCCTATTGCGGTTTGATGGACGATCCACCCGTCCACCATGGTCAACACAGGTTTGAGATTTGCCAACTGTTTGATATCACAGGTCAGGGGATCAGTATCGAACACCGCCAGGTCAGCCGCCATTCCCCCGGCAATCATACCCCGGCTGTCTTCCTCCCGGTTCAGGTAATGGGGCGCCTGGCAACTGATACGTAATACTTCCTCGCGGGTCAGACGGCTTTCCCCGAGGTGCCGTTGCCCTACCTCGTCCCAGCGCTCCAGCGCTGCCCAGGCCGTAAACAGCATGGAAGGCGGCACGTTGTCCGAACCCAGCGCCACGGGGATGCCGGCATCGAGCATCTCGCGTATCGGGAAGGCAGCCTGGCCAAGCCTGTGCAGGTGAAGTGGCGCCGCCTGTGAATAGATGAACGAGGGGGTGAACGTAACAACAAGACCGAGGTCACGGATGCGGCGAATCTGCGCCGGCGTCGCGTGGAGCATATGAAAACCCACACAACGTAAATCACGGATGGAAACCTCCCGGTCTATCTCTTCGAGCATATCAAGCGTACCGTCCACGCTGTAACGGGGCGGCGCCTCGGCGATCAGGAAGTGCAGCCGGAGTTTCAGCTTCGCAGCTTCAATCCCGATCTCGACAAATTCCCGTTTTGTCAGCGCCTGGTAAAAATGCCCTGCCCATTGGACGTAGGGATAATTCCGTGCGATGGGAGCGGCGACACGTGGATCGGCATGGTCGAGTGTGACCCCGGATACCCGAAAATTACCTGCGGACACGCCGGCGCCCCCATGGGCATGAACACAATCCACTCGCCGGGCCGGGCCTTGCGCGCCGCTTCCGCAACACGCTCGACAATGGCCGCCACCGAATCGGCGCCCTCCAACGACTCACCACCCAGTGCCTTCAGTCCTTCCCGGTCCACGTGTGGATGGGCATCAAAAAAACCGGGCAGGACTGTCCGGCCTTCCAGGTTAACGCGCCGGGTTTCAGGCGGGACGCGCTTTTGCAGACCGGCATCTTCTCCCACGGCAAGGATTCGGGTTCCGCGAATTGCCACGGCTTCGCAAATCCTCGATCCGGTATCCAACGTGATTATCCTGCCGTTGTAAAGCAGCAGGTCAGCACGCAAAGTGGAACCGGTACCCGGAGCAACTGTTGCCGGTGGGGTCGAATCCTTTTGTCTGCCAAGGGCTAATCGTGGTAAAAGTGCGTGTGTGCCGACGATGGCCAGCAGTAGTCGCAGTAACCGGCGTCGCAGGCGTGAATGGCTGTTCTCACTCATTGTCGGCCCAGGGGATATATTCAAACATGTCCGATATCTGGAGGCATTATGTTTAATATAACTGAAAATCGTAGTTATCATTTCACCGGATTTTTTTCACTATACTTGGTGTTGACATTATGTTGCGCCGTGAACACCAGAGCAGAGGAAGCTTGGCATCCCTCGAACGCGAACGGGAGACAACCATGACCGATACCATCGAAGACCGGCAGTCACTTGAGAGCCATTTCGGCGAACCCTATCCCACCGCCGTGGCGGCGATGCGCGACAGCCTGGACAAGTACCAGCGCCGTTTTATCGAACTCTCGCCCTTTGCCTGTCTGGCAACAGCAGATGCATCGGGCCGGCCCACCATTTCACCCAAGGGCGATAAACCGGGTTTTATACAGATCATCGACGACAACACCCTGGTGTTGCCGGACCGCATCGGCAAAAACAAGGTGGAATCCTTTCACAACCTGGTAGAAAACCCGAAGATGGCGCTCATTTTCATGATCCCCGGATTGCGCGAAACCCTGCGGGTCTCCGGCGAAGCGCGCATCGTCACCGACCCGCAGCAACTGGCCTTTGCCGCGGTGGGCAAAAACCCGGTGAAGACGGGACTCGTAATCCACATCACCCAGTCGTACTTTCACTGCGGCAAGGCCATGATCCGGTCAAAGCTGTGGGACGAGAGCAGCAAGCTGGAAAAAGGCGCGTTTCCATCCTTCGGAGAGGTCCTCAAGGAAGAAGTTGAAATGGAACAGTCCGTCGAGGAAGTGGAAGAAATGCTGGAAGAAGTCTACGAGAAGGAACTGTACTGAGTTCAAGTTCACAAGTTCAGGGTCGGACCAGTCTGGCTGTGTCGGCGCTGACGCTCCTTGGTCTTGATGAACGGAAGCTTTATCATTGTCACCTCCGGGCGAGGTTCAATCATGTCCGGTACCTGGAGGCATTATGTTTACTTTAACTGAAAATCGTAGTTATCTTTTCACCGGCGTTTTTTCACTATACCTGTTGTCGGCATTATGTTGTGCTCCGGAGATCAGCGCAGAGGAATCCTGGCATCCGTCGAAATACGGCGCAGCAGACAGGCTGGGCGCCATAAATAACCTGTCGCCGTTAATGGTAAAGAAGGCGGCGGCCCTTATTGAGTCAGGCACCGTCTATTCGCTCGCAATGAATACCGGGCCGGATACCCCCGCTTTTGGTTACCGGAATTACCAGTTGCTTACCAAACCGATTGATGAACCCAACAGTGAAGCAGCCGGTCCTCCCAACAAAGTTGCCGGGTTTGATGACCTGTTGATTTCCTGGCTTGGCATCGGCACGCAAATTGACGGGTTCGGTCACGTGGCCGTCGACGGCATGCATTATAACGGTGTGCCGGTTGCTGAAGTTTTCCATCCCCACGGAAGCCCGGTGTACGGCATTCATCATTTACCACCGATAGTCACCCGCGGCATCCTGCTGGATATGGCGGGCCTGATGGACAGGAAAATGCTGGATGCAGGGACGGTATTTAATGAGCCGGAATTAAAATCCGCCATGGAACGTCAGCAAGTAACCGTCACAACAGGCGATGTGGTGTTGCTGCATACTGGATGGATGACAAAGACGGAGCAAGACCCGGAAAATTCACTCAGGACAACACCGGGCCTGGGCGTGCAGGGGGCAGAATACCTGGCTGGCCTTGGCGTCGTTGCGATCGGTTCCGATACCTGGGCGCTGGAAGTGTTACCGCCGGAAAATCCGCAGGAAAGATTTCCGGTGCATGGCGCGCTCCTGGTAAAACATGGCGTGTACATACTGGAAAATATCAGGACCGGCCAGTTGGCCGAAGACAAGGTGTACGAGTTTTTCTTCATGCTGGCAGCGCCGAAGTTTGTCGGCGCGCTGCAAACCGTTGTTCACCCCGTTGCCATCAGGTGAGACAACCATGACCCACACCATCCTGACGGAAGTCCTTACATCTTGACAATATCCTGATTTAAGCCTAATATTGATCTATACATAGTTCATTAAAGTCATTAATGGTTTATTTATAGATCAAAATATGTCAAAGTCAGTCACGCACAGCTATTCACGATACAGCCGCGCGGCAATCAGTCTGCTGGGCAGACTGGTTCGCGCTGCGCGTAAACAGCGCGGACTCACCGCCCAGGAAACAGCGGACCGGGCAGGTATTTCCAGGGGGCTGCTGCAACGCATTGAGAAAGGCGATCCGAAATGCGGGATCGGCGCCGTGTTTGAAGTCGCTACCATCGTCGGCGTGCAATTGTTCGATGCCGACGAAGCCGCGCTGGCGGGCCATGCCAGGCACACGGAACAGCGCCTGGCTCTCCTGCCGAAGTCGGTGCGCAGACCCCCAAGAACGGTAGCTGATGATTTCTAACCCGGGATACAAGGAAGCCTATGTCTGGATCTGGCTGCCCGGTGAAACGGAGCCGGTCGTCGCCGGAAGACTCGAAGCCGGCAACGGCCAGATCCTGTTCAACTACGGGCGAAGTTATCTTGAACGGGTCAATGATTCAAGACCGGCCATTCCCATCCATGAGCCGGAATTGCCGTTAACAGCCGGCGGGTTGCCCCTGCTCAACGGGTTGAGCATGCCCGGTTGCATTCGCGACGCCTCGCCCGATGCCTGGGGGCGGCGGGTGATAATCAATAAAATGCTGGGACTGAGGGGTGGCGGGGCGGATACGGACGAACTGGATGAACTGACTTATCTGCTGGAATCCGGGTCCGACCGTATCGGGGCGCTGGATTTTCAGCAATCGCCTTCGGAATATGTGCCTCGTTCCGCCGCCAACGCGAAACTCGAGGAGTTGGTCCAGTCTGCCGACCGCGTGGAGCAGGGCATGCCGTTGACACCGGAACTGGACCTGGCGCTGCTGCACGGCAGTTCAATAGGCGGGGCGCGCCCCAAGGCCTTGATCGAAGATGGAGGTGTGAAATACGTGGCAAAGTTCTCATCCCACAGTGATGTCTACAACGTTATCAAGGCGGAATTTATCGCGATGAGGCTTGCTGCCCTGTCAGGGCTCAACGTTGCGCCCGTGCAACTGATCAGGGCTGCAGGGAAAGATGTACTGCTCGTCAAGCGCTTTGACCGTATTCTCTCGGATAAGGGCTGGACACGTAAACTGATGGTGTCGGCGCTGACGCTCCTGGGCCTGGATGAAATGATGGCGCGCTACGCCAGCTACGAGGACCTGGCCGAGATAATCCGGCACCGTTTCTCCGCCCCGAAGCAGACATTGAGAGAATTATTCAAACGCCTGGTCTTTAACGTGCTCTGCGGCAATACGGATGATCACGCGCGTAACCACGCCGCATTCTGGGATGGAAAAGAATTAACGCTTACGCCTGCCTATGATATATGCCCGCAAGGTCGAACCGGCAACGAGGCATCGCAGGCAATGCTGATTTCGGGAAACAATAATTCCAGCCGGCTGGCAACCTGCCTCGAGAGCGCGCATAATTTCCTGCTGTCCCGGGCCAAAGCCAGGGCGCTTGCGGAGGAACTGCAAGCGGCCATCGAACAACACTGGGATACGGTGTGTGATGAGGCACAGCTTGCTGAAGTCGATAAACGGTTACTCCGGGGCAGGCAATTCTTCAACCCCTACTCGTTAACAACTCAATGATCATCTCACTCATAGTCGCCATGGACCGCCGGGGCGTCATCGGCGCCGGCGGCGCCTTGCCCTGGCGCCTGTCCGATGATCTGAAACAGTTCAAGGCCGTCACCATGGGCAAGCCCCTTATCATGGGCAGGAAGACCCATGAATCCATCGGCCGGCCGCTGCCCGGACGCCGCAACATCGTCCTCACCCGGCAACGGGATTACGAAGCGCCGGGCTGCGTCGTGTGCCACGACGTGGAGAGCGCCTTGGCGGCCTGCGCCGGCTTTGAGGAGGTCATGGTCATGGGCGGCGCTTCGTTGTACGAGTTGTTCCTGCCCCGCGCCGGGCGCATCTACCTGACCCGGGTTGAGGCGGAGGTCAACGGCGATACGCACTTCCCGCCGTTTGACGAGAGCGCCTGGAATGAAATTGAACGCCGGGACCACCAAGCCGATGAGCGCAACGAGTATCCCTGTAGCTTCCTGGTCCTGGAAAAAAAGGGATACCAGGGGTCAGAATTTTTACCCTGACCCCGACAATCCCTGCCTGGACGGCACACTGAAATATCGCTCATCCTCCAGCCGCAGGGCCACCAGTTCACCGCCCCAGACACAACCCATGTCCAGGGGAAACACGTTGAAGCGGGCGTAGTCCTGGGAGTAATCCCTGAGCGCGGCCCAGTGCCCGAAAATGATCTTCTCCGGCAGGCTTTGTCTACCGGCCACCTCGAACCAGGGCAGCGCGTCGTGTGCATCGGGTACGCCTTTCTCTTTCAGATCCAGCACACCGTCTCCGCTGCAGTAGCGGATGCGGGTCAGGCAGTTGGTGATGAAGCGCAGCCGGTCCCAGCCGTCAAGATCCGGCGACCAGCAATCGGGTTCGTTGCCGTACATGTTGGCGAAGTAATCCCGGTAACGGGGCCCCCGTAACGCCTGCTCCACTTCCGCCGCGTACTCCAGCGCCTGGCCGGTTCGCCACTGCGGCGGCAGGCCGGCATGCACCATGGTGAAGCCGGAGTCGGCATCGTGATGCATAAGGGGCAGCCCGCGCAACCAATCCAGCAGTTCGCGGCAATCATCCGCCGCCAGGATGTCATCCAGGGTATCACCGTCATGCAGGTATTGGGGCTGGCCGTTGCCGATCGCCAGCAGGTGCAGTTCATGGTTGCCCAGCACCGTGATTGCCGCATCCCCCAGTTCCTTGACGAAACGCAGGCACTCCAGCGACTGCGGGCCACGGTTGACCAGGTCCCCGGTAAACCAGAGCCGGTCCCGGGCAGGGTCGAAACGGATTATCTCAAGCAGGTCCTTGAGTTCGTCGAAACAACCCTGGAGATCGCCGATGGCATAGACAGGCATGGCTTACGGTCCGGCCCGTCGGGCAATGAACAGGCCGCAGCTCAGTGCAACGTAAGCGGCGTGGACAGGTTGAATACCGGAATCGGCGAAGCGAATTCGACCCCGTCTTCCGCCATGATGTCGTAGGTGCCTTCCATGCAGCCTACCGGCGTTTCCAGCACCGCGCCGCTGGTGTATTCAAAGGATTGGCCGGGATGCAGGTGCGGTTGCTCCCCGACCACGCCGTCACCGTGGACTTCCTGCACCTTGTTGTTCGCATCGGTAATGACCCAGTGCCGGCGCAGCAGGGTGCCCGGAACGTTGCCCGTATTGGTGATGGAAATGGTGTAGGCAAACACAAACCGGTTATCCTCAGGGACGGATTGTTCCTGCAGGTAGGCGGTTTTTACCTTGACGGTGAATTCGTAATGTTCGTTATTATCCGGCATAGTGCATTTAACCTTATTGTCTGTAGCTGTACTCTTTCCAGTTAATATTGACATGTTCAGAGCCACACAGCGACGTCAAGACAAGGCG
>JAPPLI010000094.1 GCA_028819495.1 Gammaproteobacteria bacterium
GACCCCGATAGTCGGGAGAGGACCGAAGCGCCGGGGTCAGAGCAGGCCTGCTCTGACCCCACCCATTCTTACCCTGAACCCAGGTGCCGCCAGGTATCATTGGTCGATAATCGCCCGCAATCGTTCCAGCGTGTCGGCCAGCGGCGCCACGTCGTCGCGGGTCTGGCGCAGGAAATCGAGCAGCCGGTCATTTTTTTCGATAGCTTCGTCCGCCAACGGGTCCGCCCCGGATTTATACTCGCCCACTTTAACCAGCAGGTCCACCTCCTTGCGCTTCGTCAGCAACGCCCGTGTGCGCAGGTTCAAACGCTGGTGTTCCTTGTCGGTGATGGCCGTCATGACCCGGCTGACGCTGGCGGTAACGTCAACGGCGGGGTAGTGGCCGGATTCGGCCAGTTGCCGGGACAGGATGATATGGCCGTCCAGGATGGAACGCGTCTCGTCGGCGACGGGTTCGGTCATGTCATCCCCTTCAACCAGCACCGTGTAGAGCGCGGTGATGGAGCCCTTGTCCGAATTGCCGGCCCGCTCCAGCAGTTTCGGCAACTCGCTGAATACCGAGGGCGGAAACCCGCGCCGGGTGGGGGGTTCGCCGACCGCCAGGCCTATTTCGCGCTGGGCGCGCGCGAACCGGGTCACGGAATCCATCAGCAACAGCACGCGCTTGCCCTGGTCGCGGAAATATTCGGCGATGGCCGTGGCCACGTAGGCGGCTTTCAGGCGTTCCAGGGAATTTTTGTCCGAGGTGGCGACCACCAGCACCGAACGTTCCAGCCCCTCTGCGCCGATGTCATGTTCAATAAACTCGCGCACTTCACGGCCGCGCTCGCCGATCAGCGCCAATACCACGACGTCGGTGTCCGTGTGCCTGACCAGCATCGACAACAGCGTGCTTTTGCCCACGCCGGCGGCCGCGAAAATGCCCATGCGCTGGCCTTCGCCCAGGGTGATGCAACTGTCAAGTGAGCGCAGTCCGGTGGTGACCGGCTGGTCGATAATCTTGCGCATCATCGGGTCCGGCGGTTCCGCAATCACCGGATAGAAGATGTTGGTCTTGATGGGCGGGGCGCCGATGGGGTTGCCCAGCCCGTCCAGCACCTTGCCCAGCAACTGCGGCCCCACCGGCACGCTCTGCACCGTGCCGGTAAGCGACACCAGGGTGGCGTTGGAGACCCCCAGCATGCTGCCGACGGGGCTGAGTATCGCTTCCCGCCCGTCAAACCCGACCACTTCCGCGGGCACGTCTTCGCCGGCATTGGGACTGTGCAACAGGCTGAGCTCGCCGATTTTTGCGTTCGGCACGTTGGCCCGGATCAGGGTGCCGGTGACTTTCGTCACCTTGCCATGCAGGTGAAACAACTGGGTTTCCTGCGCAACCCTCCGGATCGTATCGGTTATATAAGCAAGGTTATAACGCATGCACGATCACGGCCTGACCCGCGCCTCCAGCCTGACCCAGCGATCGTTGACGTCGAAGGCCAGTTCATTCGCCAGGTTGCGAATGACGTGGAGTCCGAAGCCGCCGACCGTTCCCGATTGCAAATGCTCATCCACGTCCAGTTCCGGTTGTTCCAGCGGGTTGAGAACCCGGTTGCAGCGGGCGACGATTTCCATGATCGTCCCGGTCTCCGAGCACAGGCAGGAGACGATGATGTCGCTGTCAACCTCCGCGTGGTTCACCAGGTTGCTCACCCATTCGTCCAGTATGATACAGAGACGGTTGCCGCACTCGGCGGGAACGCCGTCCGCGCGGCACAGCGCGCGCAGGCGCGCCAGCGCCGCGCCGGCCGTTTCCGGCGCGGCCGGCAAATGAAAGGATTTATACCCGCTTTTCTCCATGGCCACGCCTACCATGGTGATGTCATCGTAGGCCTGGTTGCCCTGCAGTTCCAGCGCCTGCTTGTAAACACACTGCAACAGGGTTTGCATCTCCACGTTTTTCAGCGCGTCGTTGGTGAGCAGCGCAACGCCCAGGGGGAGTTTGCGGGCCTGGCGTATCTGTTCCAGTCCGCCGTCCAGCCCGTCTGAATACAGCAACAGGCACTGGTCCGCCTGCAGGCGCAACGTGCTGGTTTCATAGCCGGTATCGGGCAAAAACCCGAGCGCCATATTGCGCGCCACCGGCAAGCGGCCGATGCCGGCGTCATTTCTGCGATACAGCAGGGGAATTTCGTGGCCGGCGTCAGCGTGTTCCAGGAGTCTCCGTTTCGGGTCCAGCAGACAGCAGTACAAGGTGGCGAACATGGACTGGCGGGCAAAGCGTTCGTACAAGGCCGCGTTGGTGACCTGCAACAGGTCCGCCAGGGCCAGGTGTTTGCCGTTGGCGGTCAGCAGGTTGACACAGTCCCGGGCAACCATGGCCGCGGCGACGCCCTTGCCGGACACGTCGCCGATGGCGAACAGCAGTTTGCCGTCCGGGCGCGGCGCCAGGCAGAAGAAATCCCCGGCAACCTGTTTTGCCGGCGCCAGGAACGCGCCGACGTCGCAGGCGTAACGCGCGCCGATATCCCCCATATCGTAGTTCGTCATGGTTTCCTGCTGAATGTGGCCGGCGATGGCAATCTCATTGTCCAGCGCCGCGGATTTCATGGTTTCCTGCTTCAGCCTGTCTATTTGAACCTGCAGCCGCTCAACCAGGTTATTGACAAGTCTGGAGAACTGCGCCAGTTCCTGGAAGTCCTGCCGTTCCGGCAGGCGCGCTTCCAGGCGCCCCTCGCTGATTGTTTTTGCGGAGGTAAGCAGCTCAGTGAGCGCACGCACGATTTTCCTGGCCGTGTGGCGGATTGCCAGGATGACCAGGCTGAACACGCAGAGCAACAGGAGCAGCACCCGCAGCAGGTAACCCTGCAACTCCCGGTACAGGTCGGCGGTATCGTATTCACTGCCGAGAACAAGGCCGGGAACAGCGGTCGGGCGGTAGATTTTGATGAAGCCCGGGAAGGAGAATAAATCGTACCACATTATCGCCTGCATGGCCTCCATCACCTCTTTGTCCACAATGTCCAGGCAATGCCTGCTGGCCGCTCCGGTGGCGCCGGCAGCGTCGGTGTAGATGGTGTGCACGGCCGCAAGGCGCGGCCCCGGCAGGACGCCGGCATCCGCGGCGGCGTCCGCGGCCAGGAACCGGTCCGCATCATCCGGCCCGTAGCACAGGTCGACTCCCGTGAAAAAAAAATCGACCGGCGCCAGCGCAACCAGGAGCCGGTGTCCGTCCAGTTGCACGGAATACGGCAGGCGCCACGTGTTTCCATGCAATAACAGCGGCTTGCCCCAGCCGGTTTTCAGGCTGTCGCCGGCGAACCTGCGAGTAAGCATTTCCGCCAACGGGCCCGCCGCGGCGGGCGCAGCGCCCTGGGCGGCGTCCTCGTAACGGGTAACGCGAACTTCTTTCCCCGGCTGCCGGGTCAGCGCCAGTAACTCCGGCGCGCCCGGGGCGTCCGGCGCGCCGGCGGAAAAGCCGCCGGTCGTCCCGGCGGCAGCGTTCCCCGCGGCGGACGCACGCAACGCCGCGAGGCGGGCCTCGACCCGGGTTTCGAAAGCATTGATGTTTTTCAGAAAATCAGCGTCGGTCTCCTCCGTTATCAGGGAGGAATAAAATTTGGTGTCCGCGTTGAAATCCAGGATTTCCATGTAGGTGATAACCACTGCCACCGTCACAAACAGGACAATGAAGGCCTGGAGCGACCAGTAGATGAGCTTGTGCTCCAGCCTGGGCGTTTCAGCCCGCATATCTCACCAAGCCGCTTGTTGCCATCTCAAACAGCGTTGCTGTCAATACGTTATGGCGGTATTTATACTTTTTTAACATTACACACTGCGCTTGATGCGCCCTCGCTTGTCTTTTTTCCGCCTGCGGGCACATGCTCCCTCAACCGTAGCTACGGCTATGCTTTTGGTCGCAGGCGCCCGCAGGCGGAAAAAATCCGGCGCGATCATCGCATCACTTGGTGAGATATGCGGGCTATCCGTCTGCATTGACGCGGGGAGGGTCCGGCTCGTCGAAATAATAGACGTAGTCCGTATCGTCCAGCGAGAAGACGGCAAAGGCCTCGTTGATTTCATCAACCCGGTAACCGTCCGGCGTGAAGGAACCGACAAAATAGCGTTGTCCGTCATCCAGCAGCAGGTAGTTGAGGACGTTAAAGCTTGCGCCCAGAACTTTATTGGCGGTGAATTCCGGCATGTTCATGGTATTTTCCCCGTCACGCCCGGACACGAGCAGTTCCGGGCGCGAGTAGTCCTTGCGGTATTCCTCCACCAGCGACTCCAGACGGTCGTCATGGACTTTGTTGCGGTCCTTCACAAACAGCGCCACCCGGTCGTTGCGCCGGTCCTGCTCCAGGCGCAACGCCGCGCCCAGGCCGTGCCGCTCAAGCAGTTCCAGCAAATGCCGGAAACCGTCATCCCAATGCGTCACTTCATCCTCGTAGGCCATCACGTCAACCTGCTGCACCGTCTCAGCGAGCGCCGCGCGCCACTTTTCGGCATCCTGCACGTAACCTCGCAACACCAGGGTTTTGATGTCGCCCGGCTTTACCGCGACGCTGATCGACTCATGGCGGGCCGGGTTGACCAGTTGTTCAAGGATGTTCAGGATATTATTCCTGAAGTCTTCGGTGATAACCAGCCTGGGTTTGACGATGATGCCCCGCGCGTACATGGCGCGTATAAACCCGTGTTTTTCTTCGTTATTGAGCGCGTAGCCGCGCGCCTGCAGCACGTTGTCGCCGGTTAACTCATAACTCGCTTCAATCCGGAAACGCGCGGCAATGGTTTCGATTTCGGCCCGGGTGATGACCGGGCCGCCCGGTGTTTCGACAGCCTGTTGCTCTTTGCCGTGCCAGTGGAGGAGCACGGCGCACAGCAGCGCAACCGCCAGTGTCGCTCCCCCTGCAACCCGCGCCCGGCGCGGCAGGCGGCGCCACGGCGGGGCCTCCCTGCCGGCGCCGGGAGGGTCGGTGATATCGGCTTTCTCCTCATCTCCGGGGATTGTTTCCCCACCTTCAACGGTTGCCTCTTCAGCCTCAAGGGCTGCTTCCTCAGTCTCCGCGTGCGGTTCATCTTCCCTGCCCCGGACAACACTGTCTGCGTTGTCATCGCTACCCGCGTTGTCCGCCGCCTGCTGTTGCGTCGTCCGGGAATCGATAAATTGCGCAAACAGGCGGTCGGGCGTCGGAATGTCCCAGTCCGTGCCTTCCCTGCCGAGCGCCAGGTACAGTCCCGCGCTGCTTACCAGGCCGTAGTCACTGATGGTATAGGGGCCGTTTCTCTGCAACTGCTCCCTGCCGTCGAGCAGGGCGGCAGACTCCCGGGTCGGGCACTCTACCAGCGCCTCCTCTGCGGCACAGCGGAAGATGATGTGCTCAGCGTCGATGCCCTGGTCGTGCAGGACAAGGTCGCAATCGGGGGACTTGCCGAGCCGCGTGACGCCCGGCGGCAAACAGAACTCCGCGCCTGCATGCAGGCCGGATAGAATTTTCAATATGTACCTGGTCTCAGCCATTGCCCGGGTCGGCGCTGGGTGTGACTCAAAGTGTGGTCAAAATCCTGCCCTCCGTCATTCCCGCCCTCCGTTCGTCCTGCGAATGCAGGAATCCAGTCAATATAACGACTCCTTATAAGGAGTTTCGTTGTTTACTGGATTCCCGCCTGCGCGGGAATGACGGTAAGGAGTTTGACCACACTTTGAGTCACACCCGTCGGCGCTTGTACTCTTGCATATTATTGTGTTACCTGCAAAAATAAATCAGATTGGCTTTCAAGTCAAAACCTGGCTGCGAATATGGCCGGTTCATCCGACAAGACCGAACAACCGACCCAGAAGAGAATACGGGATTCACGCAAGAAAGGGCAGGTTGCCAAAAGCAACGAGATCGGCAGCCTCGCCACTTTTGTTGCCGTGGTGCTGTGCTTTCGCGGCGCCAGCGACATGTTTGTGGAAGATATCGAAAGCCTCATGGTCCTGGCCACCCACCTGGAACAGGCCGATTTGCACAGCGTGTTGTTTGCAACGGGGCGCATCGGGCTGACGCTGATGCTGAAAATCAGTTTTATCGTTGTGGGGGCGGCTGCGATTGCCGCACTGCTGCTGAATTTTTTCCAGGTCGGGCCGCTCCTTGCCTTTGAGTCCATCCAGCCCAAGTTGAGCAACGTCGATCCGGTGCAAAAACTTAAAAAGCTGTTTTCCAGGGACTCGGTGGTGCAACTGCTCAAAAACGTCATCAAGATCCTGGCCCTGGGCACAATCCTGAGTATTGCCTTGTACCACAGCATCCCCGACCTGTTCAGCCTGCCGGATTGTGAGCTGGGCTGCATCCTGCCCACCACGGCGATAGTGCTGAACCATATTATCATCTATGCCTTGCTGGTTTTCGCCGTGGTCGCGGTCGTTGACCTCGGTCTTGCCAGGAGGAAATATACCAAGGACCTGATGATGTCAAAGGAAGAAGTCAAACAGGAATACAAGGAATCGGAGGGCGATCCTCATATCAAGGGCAAGCGCAAACAGTTGTTCAGCGAAATCGTCAACAGTCAGCAGGTGAAAAACGTGAAACGTTCATCCGTGGTCATTACCAACCCGACCCACCTTGCCGTGGGATTGCTCTATGAGGAGGACAGGACCCCGTTGCCCATCGTCACCTTCAAGGCAGAGGGCACGCTGGCCCAGCGCCTGGTTGACATTGCCAGGCAGGAAGGTGTCCCGGTAATGGAGAACGTGCCGCTGGCGCGCTCTTTGTTTGAGCAGGCCAACGTGGAGAACTATATTCCCCATGACCTGATCAAGCCTGTCGCCGAGGTGTTGAAACTCCTGAAACAGCTGCGTTAGTTTTTTCTGAACTTTTCAGTCAGGCAGAACGGCATGTGGTGTGTTTTGAAGAAACACTTAAAACAGGGACTTCAGTATCGGTAATATCTCAACAACGATAACCAGGCCCACCATCCATTTCAGCAGCAACAGGTCAGCTTCTATTTTGCTGAACCGTGCATCGTAGTTTGCAATGGCCTTTGCCGCTTCTGTCGCTTTCTCATCGCTGACACCTGCTTCGAGAAAAGCATCATAAACTTCTTTAACGATTGCGCTCACTGACAGTACCGATTAAAACCCTATGAGGGGCATTCTATAGCAATGAGGGAAAAAAAACAAAACGCA
>JAPPLI010000135.1 GCA_028819495.1 Gammaproteobacteria bacterium
ACGTCATAAGTGCATGATATACAACACTATTTTAAAAAGGGTGGTAAACTTGGGCTAGTAGCATCAGATATGAGCACCTTATTCAAGAACAAAGGCAATACATCTTGCTTCGCTCTAAAAATCGTTACCTCACCACTAGGCAGTGATTTGAATGGTGGTGCGCTCTTCAAAAATCCAATTTTGGAAGCAACGTGACTAGCGTTATGAGCTGCGTTAATCATTAATGTATCACCCTGCTGCAAATATTTCGGCGTATCAATTTCAGTATCAATCCAACCCCTTTCATCTTTATCAAAATAGACGCCATATTCATCAAAGTCTTTAACTTTTATAACCTTCACGCGGCCATCGTTTTTATACGCTGACTTTTTGGAAGTTATCCCGTTGAAAACATCTGCAATCGTCCCAATTTCCACCATTGGATAGCTTGAGGCGCTTGTTATGTACTGACGATATCGTTCACTGCTGAGATTGTAGTCGCCGTTTTCAATAATACGCTCCTTTTCTATAATCAATCCCAATGTTGGCTTAAAGTCGTCCGCCAATCCGTCTGTTTGCAGTTGCTTTAGATATTCGCCAAGATTCTCTGTCACATGTGGTAGATCATTCTCGACAATGGGCCGACGCTGTGCTCCCAGGTCAAATCCATCGTATTCCACCTTTACGAAAGCAATTTTGTCTGTTTTCTTCGCCAGCGCTTTATCCAATATTAATATTGATGTCTTGACACCGGAGTAGGGATTAAAAACGCCCGCCGGCAAGGAGATCACCGCAACAAGATATTCCTCCACCAGCATCTTTCGTAGTTGTTTATAGGCATTCTGACTCTGGAAGATGATCCCCTCCGGCACAATAATACCGGCACGGCCGTTGGGCGTCAGGTGTTCGGCCATATAGTCCACGAACAGCACTTCGCTGCGTTTGGATTTAACCGAAAAGCGGTTATGCGGCCTGATGCCGCCTTTGGGAGACATGAACGGCGGGTTAGCCAGGACCACGTCCGCGTACTCGTTCCAGCGTTCTTCACTAGTCAACGTGTCGTATTCATGGACTTGCGGCGCCACAAAGCCGTGCAGGTACAGGTTCACCAGGGACAGGCGCACCATGTCGGGCGAAATATCGTAGCCCTTGAAGTTGTCAGCGAGTTTCCCTTTCTCATCAGGTGTGAGCGTGCTGTGGCCCTTTTCATCGATATTGGATTTGTGGATATGCTTGTATGATGAAATCAGGAATCCAGCAGTGCCGCAGGCTGGATCAAGAATGGTCTCGTCCTTTTTGGGAGCAATGATGGAAACAATGAAATCAATGATATGGCGCGGCGTACGGAACTGCCCGGCATCGCCTTGGGAACCGAGCACGGACAGCAGGTATTCGAAAGCATCCCCAAGCCGTTCGCTGTGGTCATATTCGAACTCGTCGATGATCTTGAGAAAGGCGCGCAACGTTTCCGGGTCGCGGTAGGGTAGAAAGGCGTTCTTGAAGATGTCGCGAAACAGTGGCGGAATGCCGGGATTCTCCGGCATCCGTGTGATGGCTTCGGAGTACAGGTTCAGGACTTCGTGGCCGCCCAGGCCGGCGCGCACCAGTTTGGGCCAGCCGTATTGGGCGAACTCCCCGGCAAAGAACTTGCGCTTGCCGCCCAGTTCCTCGCTCTCGGCATCCATGTCGTCCATGAACTTGTAGATCAGGGCGATGGTGATCTGCTCCACCTGGCTTTTCGGGTCGGGAACTTTGCCTACGAGGATATCGCGGGCAGTGTCAATACGGCGTTTGGTTTCGGCGTCAAGCATTTTTGTTATTTACTTCTTATCGTGTTCAGTAAAAGCATGCGGCAGTAAGGCCAGCCACCTCGGTTTGAGGTCACAGATTGTGATCTCAAATGATGAAATTCTTCCTTGTCTTGTCACATAAACTGGTTCAATGATACGTAATCTTTTACGTATTCGGGAATTATATCGCGGTATTCCTCCGGCACTGCCTTCAGGTCGCTACTGGAGAAAACCGGATTGGTTGCCAAGTCGGTGAAATCCCGGTTCTCCACGATATGGCGTATCTGGTTATTGCTGATATAAGCCTTGAAGAACGCCTTGATGGCGGGGATGGAATCCGTAGGTTTGTAGTCTGCGACAAACTTGGCAAATTCTTCTTCCAGCAACTCGTCTTTAGACTTGAAGCGCGGGATCAGGCCGAATACCTTTTCCAGTATCTCACGCAGCGTCAGGCGCCGGTCCACGGCCGCGGCCTGGCGCAATTTTTCGAGATTGTAGTAGTCCTCCGGCTTGTCAAAAACCTCTCGGTTGACGTAATCGATGACCCGGTCCCACTCTCCGGCTTCAACTGCCCTGGCGATGGTTTCATTCTCGCGTACCATATCCGCGAAGCGGTCGAAGAACATCATCCGGTCGATCTTCATGCCTTCAAGACCGATGAGTTGCTCGTCATGGGAGGAGAGCGTGTCCTTGCCTGTGTACTCGTAACCGCCAACCGGCGTCGGTCCTTCGCCGCCGCCACCGCCGCTCCCGGGTTGGGGCAGATCGATCACTTCGTCGTAGTTGAATTCGGTCTCGAAGTATTCGCAGTTGCCGAAAAAGTCGAAAAGCTTGAACGCGGTCTTGTCCGGATTGATCACTGCATCCTTCAGTTCATCGTTGAACAGCAGTTCCAGAAAATCATGGGTACGGGTGCCGCGCCCCTTGATCTGGATAAAATCGGTCGGTGAGAAGATGGGCCGGAACATGCCGAGATTGAGAATGTCCTCACAGTCGTAACCGGTGGTCATCATACCGACCGTAACGCACACGCGCGCCTTGCTGGTGCGGTACTCCGGCATAAAATTGGCCGAACCCAGCAGGTTGTTATTGGCGAAGTTAATGGTGAATTGTTGGGCGTCCGGCACCTGGGAGGTGACCTGCACGGCAAAGTCCGATTGATATTTGCCGGGAAACAGGTGGTCGGCCATGACGTTGAGGATTTGCGTGAGCCTGGCCGCGTGCTGCTGGCTGACGGTGAAGATAATGGATTTGCCGAGCTCTCCGCTGACCGGATCGCACAAGGCGTTTTGCAAAAAGGTCTTGCAAAACAGCTCGTTTGTAGCTTCGGAGAAAAACTTTTTTTCAAAGTCCCTCTTCATGTAGCTTTCCTCCTGGTCTTCTCCGGTGTCATCGGTAAAGGTGACTACGAAGCCTTGCTCGGACAGGAGTTGCGTGGTCACGTCCGTACGGGCGTCCACTACGGTCGGATTGATCAGGACTTTGTCCCTGACGCCGTCCAGCAGCGAATAACGAAAGGTAGGTTGGCCGCTCTCGCAGCCGAAAGTACGGTAGGTGTCGAGCAGCAGACGCCGTTCAAGCTCTCGCGGGTCTCGCAGCCTTGCGTCGCCGGCTGTTTTACCAACTACACCTTTCAGGTAATCCCGCGGCGTGGCGGTAAGACCGAGTTTGTAGCCGATGAAATATTCAAATACCGCCCTCGCATTCCCACCGATGGAGCGGTGGGCCTCGTCGGAGATGACGAGATCGAAATCCGTGGGAGAGAAAAGCTGCTGGTACTTGTTATTGAACTGCAGGGACTGGACGGTGCTGACAACAATCTCCGCCAGTCGCCAGTCTGTACGATTCTCCTTGTAAACAACTGTCTGGAAGCCATTTTTCAGCAGGGCCGTAAAAGCTTTCCTGGCCTGGTCTTCCAGTTCCAGGCGGTCCACCAGGAACAGGACGCGGCGGGCATTGCCGGTGCGCAGGAACAACTTGATGACAGCCGCGGCGGTGAGCGTCTTGCCAGTGCCGGTTGCCATCTCGAACAGGAAGCGATCCGCGTTTTCCGTGACAGCTTTTTGCAGGGTGTGAACGGCATCAAGCTGGTAATCCCGCAGGAACTTCAGCTTGTTGGTCTGGATATAGACCGGCTGCTCGTCGGCTATTTTCCACCCGGCCTCGCTTGCATAGCCCGGTCTTTGTGTGAGGACGATATAGTCTCTGCCGACAGGTTCATTGACCAGGCGTTTCGGATCAGGAGTTACTTGCCGGTAGCTTGCTGCCGAATCAGGGGTCGGGAACGAGGTGATGAGATACGGGTTGCCTCGTTCCAGGTCCCAGAAATAGTGCAGGTTACCGTTTGATAACAGGACGAAGCGGCAGTTTTGTGAGCGGGCGTACTTGCGCGCCTGTTCCTTGCCGACCAGAGGCTGTTTGTTTTCCGACTTTGCCTCCAGGACGATATACGGGCGGTCTTTATCGTCCAACAGCAGGAAGTCGATATAGCCCTTCTCAGTTTTCTCGAAGTCATTGCCCAGGGCATCAAGATCGGATGTCCGGATAGTGGTTCCTGGCTCCAGGAGTATGTTGGCAGGTTTGCCGTCTTCGGCAAAGAAGCGCCAACCGGCTTCTTCAAGCAGCTTGTTGATCTTGATACGGGCTGTGGCTTCGTTCACGGTGTTTAATCGTGTCGTAAATGCGGGGTTATTCTACACGGAATGATGAAGATTGTTTTTTGACTGGATTCCTGCTTTCGCAGGAATGACGTTTTACGCTTCCAATGGGAGGATTACTACAGCAACCGCAGTCACAGTAACCTTTTCTTGATTCTCCATCCGGATGTCCAGGTTCACCGTTCCGTCATCCTGCTTGCCGGTTACCTTGCCCTTGCAGTAGACAACATCGCCCACGACGTTGAAGGACTTCATCTGCAGGGAACCGATCTTTTTCAGCCTGCCTCTCGTTCCCATCCACTCCCGCAGCATTCTTTCGAACAGGCCGATGATGAAAAACGTGTTCATGTAAGCGTCGGTAGCGCCGGTTGACTGGGCCACTTCCTTGTCATGGTGGATGAGCGACAGGTCGCGGTTGGATCCGGCTTCCATCACCAGGCGTTGCAGGGTGATCGGCATGGAGATTTCAGGAATTTCTTCGCTGGCGGCTACATCGCGGAGGGTTATCTGCCTGGTCCAGTCCGCCATGTCAGTTTTCCTTATCCTCCGGCGCGACGAACCTGAATATATCCAGGTTGACGATGGCGATTACCTCTTCATGCTGGTTGGTATAGGTGTCTTCCTGGCGTAAAAAGGCGCCGTCGCCGACTCGCAGGGTCTTGCGCTTTATGCTCACCAGCCGGCTGGTGCGGGTAATTCGGTCGCCCAGGTACATCGGCGCGAAATATTCCACGTCGATATTGGAGGCGAAGCTCAGGTTGCAGGGCGCGGGTACGTCGAAAATGACCGGAATGGGAATTTGTTTGGGCTCTGCGCCGGGCTGTTCGTGGGGGTCGCCGCTTTGCCAGTAGGCAGGGAGGCCGTAGGTGAAGATCATGTTGTCCGGCGCTGCTACTCCCTTGTAGCCTGCCGTCCGGGCGGCCGCATCGTCAAAATGAATGGGGCAGTCGAACTCCTTGGATTCCATCCAGCGCCGGATGGTACCCTGTTCCACGGCGTCCGCGCCCTCCGCGACGCCGATGACTTTACCCAGGTAAGATTCAGTCTCCTCCCATGTGCCCCATTTCCCCCAGCCCGGCTTGCTCATGATTTGACCGGTCGAAAGAACGGCAGGGTCACTTCATCGGTCAGCGCACGATACACGACCTCCAGTTTCATGCCTATATAAACATCGTCGGGGTCGCAATCGATAATATTGGTCGTCATCCTGATCCCTTCCGGCAGGTCCACCCAGGCCAGGATGATCGGCAGGTCGTCGGCAAAATTCTCCTCCACGCCCTCGTAGGTAATGGAATAGGAATACAGGGTTGCCTTGCCGCTGCTTTCCTTCCAGTCCAGGTTGGCCGACCAGCATTCCGGGCACTCCCGGCGCGGGTAGAAGATCAGGGCGTCACAATCACAGCAATGCTGGATCAGCAGTTTGCGGGCGCGCGTACCCTCCCAGAACGGCCTGGAGAAGGGCTGTATCTCAGGCAGCGGGCGTTGCCGTTCACTCATCGCGGTTCCCTCCCGAATACCGTCGTACAGGCATTCATGACCGAACCGCCCGAGGTCGTAAGAATGGCATGCGCGCAATCCGGGACCTGGCGTTCGCCTGCCTCGCCGAACAACTGCCTGGCGGTATCGATATAGAAGGCCATGCTCACGCCGGAGCCTACGTGACCGCGGCCGGTGGCGTCACCCATGGTGGTGCAGGGCAGGTCGCCGCCCGGCGCGCAGCGGCCCTCGGCCCACAGCTTCGCTCCTTCGCCGATGGCGCAGACGCCGTAGGCTTCCAGGGCGGAACACTGGGTGTACGGATAAGCGCCGTAGATCTGGCGCAGGTCCATGTCCTCAATCGACAATCCCGCCTGCTCCAGGGCGTCGCCGCTCGTTTCCCTGTAGGCCCGGCGATGAAACACGTCCTTGCGCAATACCGGCGTGGCGCTCATGAAGCGGGTGCCATGACCCAGCTTGTAGGCAGCCTTGCCGCCAAGTTCCCGGGCAATCTCGTGAGACGTCAATACCAGCGCCCCGCCGCCGTCCGCCAGAAGGTTGCACTCCCGGGCATGCAGAGGCGTACTGATCATGCGGGAATTGAGTACGTCTTCAAGGGTCACGGGTTTTTCAAAAAAGATCGAATTGGGGTCCATGGCCGCCCAGGCCCGGAGCCCCACGGTCACCGCCGCCATGTCCTCCGCCGTGGCGCCGGTTTCGTACATGTAGCGCTGGGTGATCAGGCCCATGGACCCGTTGAACGACACGCCCCAGGGATATTCCCATTCCTTGTCCAGCGGCGCCGTGGCAAAGAAGTTGATCAGGTCCTGCACCGGTATGTCCGACTGCACCGTAGTATGGGGTATGAGCACGAAATCGGCCTGGCCGGAGTCGATCAACTGCTCGGCGATGCGGATGCAGTTGGTGGTCGAGGTGCCGCCGGCATTAGTCACGCAGATATCGCGGCAGCCGTTCAAACCCAGCACTTCCGGGATTCTACCCAGCGCCATTTCCAGGGCGATCTGCGGTTGCGCCATGGGGTTGGGGGAGATCACCGCATTGATTTGGTTCTTGTCGATGCCTGCGTCGCGCACCGCGCCGATACAGACATCCAGCAGGATATCCCAGCGGGTCCGTTCCGGCATGCGCCGGGTCGGAACCTCGCTCACACCGATG
>JAPPLI010000045.1:0-3401 GCA_028819495.1 Gammaproteobacteria bacterium
GCATTGTGTACTGCGTGAACAAAATCCAGCGGATGGTAGTAGGAAATAAATTGCAACGCATCCGCAACGCTGTCAATCAGGTCATCGGCTTTGATTGTGGTCATCTGTACAGTGGGGTTGGTTATCAACCTGCACCTGGAAGGATACCATAGAGGCAATATAACAATTACGAAAAAACCTGGAGGGCAGGCTGGCCCCAGATCATCTTGCAGGACTGTCCTCGCCAGCGTTAATGGTCTGGTGGTAATAACTACGATATTCCTCCTCTTCGAGTGTGGTGACAGGTTTGCTTTGTCCATCAGCATTGAGGTAGGAGAAGCTGACACTGGTGTAAGTGGTGTCTATACGCAACAGTTGATCCTTGACGCGCTTGCGTCCCTCAATTGCAAAGCGCAACAGCTCTTCGATATCGTCTCGGCTTGCCTCTCCTTCAGGAAGCAACACTTTCATCAAACCGGAAAAAGTCTTGTTTATCCCGTCGCGATCACGGGTTGAAATATCAGCGGACAGGGAGAAGTATTCCTTGTAGCGGTCGGAGTAATCGTGATTACGCAGTGAACGCAGAATCTCCGCAAGGTAGTCCACTACGAACCCGTAACCATCGGAGAACATTTCGCCACGGATGATATCCACTTCCCAGCCGGGGATATAGAAGTGGATACGGTCTAGAAACGCAGAGTCGTAAAACTTATCGGGCAACTCACAGAACAGGTTTGAATGTTTCAGCATATAGGGCACCGTGTGCTGGTTATTACCCACGAACACCATGGATGCCTCGGCGCCCAGCATCTCGACACCCCGCGAGAATGACTTGTTAGCCATGTAGTTCTTCATGATGTCAACGAGAGCCTTGTCTACGCGCTTTTGTTTGCCGGCAAACTCGTCAAACGCTACACAATCCCAATAACCGACCAGGCCGATCTTCCCTGAGGAGTTATTCACAAACAGCTTTGGCACCGTCACCTCGCCGCCGGAGATCAGGATGCCGTGAGGTGAGAACTCCGAGTAGATATGTGATTTGCCGGTGCCTTTGGGGCCAAGCTCTATCAGGTTGTAGTTGCGTTCACAATACGGGATTAAACGCACCAGTTGGGTCAACTTGCTGCGCCTGCCGAACATCTCGGGATTAAAACCGATGCTTTGTATCAACAGGTCGATCCATTCGTCAGTGGAGAACTGTTTGCGGGCTGCAACATAACCATCGAAGTCGAAGTGAGACAACTGAATAGGTTTGAGTGTGGATAAAATCCAGGGGGTGGCGTTCTTGTCCTCGGTAAATTCGTATTCAATATCGGCAATGCACCACACGCCACTGACCAATAGCTTGGGATGAGCCTTGATTGTGCCCGAGTCAACCAGCACCTTTTTAATGCCGAGGTTGGAAAACGTCGCCTCGTAAGCGTCTGTTTTCTCATTCAGGTTCACGCTGATTTTGTCGATGACCTTGTAGCGCCCCTTTTCCCTGATGTTGGAGCGCACCAACCCCGCCTCATTGCGATGCACGTAATGTTTTCGCAGGATCTCCTTGACCGTCCTGATACCGCTTTGTATGGTGGGGTCATCGCTGCTGGCGCAGTACTGTCCCAGCAAGTACTCCAGCACATAGGAAGGCACGATAGCATTACCTTTGACCGTTTTCACAAGGTCTTTACGCACCACGAGCCCCGGGAAATAGGTGTTGAGCTTGCGATCGAGTTCATTCATTGTTCATTCGTACCTTAAAATTCGAAGTCGCTGGTAAAAGAGCGGCGTAGCTGGTAGCGCTGCGACTTGTAATCCTGATAATGTGAAGTCCCGACGTGCTTCTCCTCCAGCTTCAAAATGACCTCCTGTCCGTTGGCTTTGTCAGCCTCGCGGGTCAGCACAAAACTCACTTGCAATTCACGCTCCCGGGAATTGTCCGATGCCAGGTCAAACCTGAGTTCGTGTTTGTCGGAGATCAATTTCTGGCTTTCGGTGTAGATTCCGGCTCGTAACACGCGCGCCTGAACCTTGTCGGTGACCGGTTCGGCCTGGTACAGGGTTACCGTCAACTGCCCGGCGGTGATCATCGAACTGGCGCCAGGCAGAATATCCACTTCAACAACGCTTACGTCACTCTGGCGTTTCTTGTTGACCCGGATCACCGGGACCACTACTTCCTGTAACGCAGCGCCGCCATGCACAAAACGGCTGCCGGAACCCCTCAGGCGCAAACGGTTGATCGATTTGGGAATCTGAACCTCCATCCGGCCGGCAAGACCAAGCTGTTCCGGGGTAAATTTGCGCAGGCTCGCTGAGGCCTCCAACCTCTTGCCCAGCACAAATCGGCGGTCACGATAACAGATGGTCTCTCCCCTGGCCTCCTTACTTGAAAAGTCACTTTCTGCCAGTTCACGGTGCTGGTAAATAAAGCCATGGTCCGCAGTCACAAGAATATTGCTGGCATTGGCGGATGTCAGTTTCTTGACCAGTTTTATCAAGTCCTCCAAAGTCTGTTCAGCCGCCTCAAAAGCCTGGCCCTCAGAACGCATTTTGTCGCCGGTATGGTCGATCCGGTTATGGTACAGGTAAACCACATGATTCGCCTTGAGCAGTTCCCGCGCGGCCTCACGATTCATTCCCATAAAGTCTTCCGAGGTAATGGCTTCACCCCTGCCATCCAGCGCCGCCTTGAGAATTTTCGCGCGGTTGGTCGTGCCGCGGGAGTCCTGGCCGTCCACCAGTACCGCTCCGGTTTCATTATCGGCAATGGCTAATGCCTTGTTGGGTAACAGCGCGGCCATGCCGAGTTGCGTATAGCTGGGCAACATAGCCAGCGCCGGTTTCAACTCTGCGTGGTAACGGTCCTCCTGGCGGACAAGGCTGAGTAACTCAGCGCCGATTTCGTAACGCAGGGCATCTGAAATAATCACACAAACCTTGTTATCCTTGCGCAGAAACGGCCGTACCCAGCGCTCGAAAAAATCCTTTTGTCCGGGTACAGGAGGAGCATCCCACTTGGATACCCCGTCCACAAAGACCTGAAAGCGATCATTCAGTTTCAACAGGTAGTTGTTGGAATACAGGTTTTCGACCTGATCAGTCAGTTCGCCCAGCAACGATACCTCGCCGGACTTGTGCGCATGAAAGATATACTTGCGATAAAGCTGATCGATCTGATACCAGGCGCTGCTGTAGCGTTCTACGCCTTCGGCCAGGCTACCCATCTCCAGGCTGGCTTCACCCAAGGCATGGATAAACCGGGCCGCGTAATCGGTTGCCTCATACAGATGGCGAAATTCGTCATACCAGTGGCATTGCTTCCGGTGGCGTACCCACTGTGATACGTCGCTGCCGGAAACCGTGCGTGCGCTAACGGCCTCTATCAAGTCGCTGATGATTTTCTGGTCGATCAAGCGAAAATAATCGAGATCCAGCAC
>JAPPLI010000045.1:3501-7054 GCA_028819495.1 Gammaproteobacteria bacterium
TCATGGAAGAACTCACCGAGATTGCAGCGGCCAAGCAGCTTACTCCTGTCATCATCCCCGCCTGCCAACTCCTGCAACAGGTTCTCCAGCACGGCATCCATACGTGGTTCACTGCCGGCGCATGCGGCCAGCATCTTGAAGCGCACCTGACCGGCGTTGTCGTCCGGGTTCAGCAGCTTCTTCAAGGCACTCCTGCGCTTGCCGGCCCGGAAGAACTCCGCATGTTCCCGCATGATTTCAGTGAATTCAGACCCTAGTTCCAGTTCGGCAAGCCAGATCGCTCCCTGATCGCTGCGGAACTCACCATGAGCCAGTTGCACGTCCAGCAGCCAGTTTTCCAGGTCCAGCGGTTGAGATCCGCTTCGGTAAAGCAGAAATTTCTGTGTCGGTTGTTCGCGCAGTATCCTGTATTTGATGCCGAATTCGTTGTTGTCCAGTTCCAGCTTCTCGACACCATCAAGAGATAAAGCCTCGAATTCCTCGCGCAATTCCTGTTTGGCGTCGTGCCAGAAGATAATGCGATGCCGTTCGAAAAGCCGGGTCAGGGCCTGGGTTATGTTGTCATTGGTGGACCCCATCAATCATTGAACTCCACACGCCAGACCGCGCTCGCCACGTTGGCCATCTGCTGTTGACGGGCGTCTAATTTTTGCTCGTCCCAGGTATCGTAATGTTCAGCCACCGCGCGAGTGAGTTGAAAATCGCTGTTGCGGTATGCCTCCCGTTTGGGCTCGTAGCCGGCGTTGCCAACTTCGCGGTTGCTGCCGGCTTCCAGGGGTGTCATGTTCCCAAGGCGATAGAGCAGGCGTTCCTGTCTGGGTTCATCGATATAGCTCCAATCCACGCCTGCCCGTTCCGGCAAAATGTGCTCCAGGCTGTAAGTAGCGCTTTCAACATCGAATGACCGTCCGGAGCTCTGCCGTTCGATTTCAAATAAAATGTAGCGTACCACCTTCTTGTTGCGCGAGTTGGTGGTGCGCATTTCCTTCTCCGAAAACGCGGCCTTAAATTGCCTGTCATCAGGGTACACGGCTCCCAATGCCGAGATCACCTCGTTGGGATGGGCATAAGCGCCCTCGGATGCCTTCCGCGCGATCCCGTTGTACAGGCGTTCCTGCTCGTGGGTTTGCAGGTTGCAGATCACGTTATAGCGAAAGGAGATAACCGCCACGGCTCGCAGAATACGCGCAAAACCAGTCCGGTCTGCCTCAAAAAATCGTTGATGACACGCCATCAGCATTGCCAGAGGTTGGCGCACATTGAACATCAACAACTGCTTCAGAGCGGTGCGTTCAGGACCATTCCAGGATGCATCACCGGGATCGCGCAACGCCGCGTAAACGTCGGCGCAGTTATCAAGGTCGCGCAGCAATACAAATGCCTGCTCCCGGTTACCAATGTGCCGGCGGATTGTTTTGAACAGTTCCGCCTTGCGCACCAGGCGGTTTCGGCTGTTCCAGAACACGCGCAGGAACTCGGGAAAACTTTCACTGCCCAGCAGCCCGACTATGTGCTCCCAGCGTTCTTCTAAAACCTTTAATTCGAGATCATGGATATCCGCCGCGCTGATCAGGGAGAACAGGTAATTCTTGAGCAAGTCAGTGGCGGAGAGGCGCACACCACGGGCATTGAGCGTTTCAAATACCTTGAAGGCATTCAGTTCGTCCGTTACGGTAATAACAGTAAAGAAAAGCCTGTCTACGAGACTGTCGATCATGGTGACAAACTGCTGGCCACTGTCGGGTTTTTCTTCGAACTTCGCTTTTATATGCTCCTTGAACCAGATAAAGCCTTTACGCAACAGGTGTTCCGAACTGTTAAGGCCCCGTTGCGGCAACGGTTCCAGCGGCGCCAAGTAGGTCTGGTAGAAACGGTTGTTGTGGCGATTGAGTTCCAGCTTTGACCTCGGGGCCAGGGTTACCGGGTCCACATAGCCGATATAGCTGCCCTGCAACTGCTCTTTGCGGCGATGGTTGTTTTCCGCATCAAGCCCCGCTTCCACCAGTTCCTCAAGGTATGCCATGCCCGCCAGCATCATCAGGCTTAGGGTGGTCATGCGCTGTTGTCCATCAATAATGTCAAACCGCCTGTTATCCGCGGACTGCAACACCAGGTAACCCAGGTAATGGGCCAGTTCGCCGTCTTCCGTAAACAAACCCAGGACGTCCTGCCACAGGTCATCCCATTCGTCCTCCGTCCAGGAATAATCCCGTTGAAAAGGTGGCACATGGTAGGTCAGCCCGTTGCCCAGCAACTGCCGGAAGGTCTGGTTGGCGGTGTTGAAGTTCATCGTCATGGTCAGTATTCCTGTATGGGAAGGCTATCGATTTTGTCCACAAAAGGCACGAAAAAATGATTAGAAAAAATCATTGTTATTCTTTGCAAAACATTTATTTAGAACGATGTCATTTTCGTCAATCCGATTTTCTAACCAATCTCTGATAGTGCTGGTGCAAGTACTTTCGTGATATAGGAGTTTTACACATCCTTCGTCACTCATTTCACATTGCTCTGTGTAAAATCCTTGTTCGAGCATGCAAGATTTGTAGCTTTCGTAAATTGTAATTATTTTGAATAATTCACTGTGCATTGATTTCTCTATTCCTTCAATATTTGCCCTCGAACGGCAAATGGATTCCCATCTGCTAATCATTGCTTCTTCTGATTCTATGACTAAACAACGAGGGCTTATATTTTCCAGGGCTGTCTTAAGCCCGATTTGATTACAACAGCCGGTGCCCGTTTGTAGTATCACACAGCCTTGCTCACCATCTTGGCATTCGCGTACACTCCAGCCGCGCTTCATCATGCAAGCCTCATATGCATTTTTATTTGTCATTCGGCCTGAAACACTTTCGCTTGCTTCAAGTATACATAAGCTTTCAGACCGATTGCGTTCATGGTCTCGTACTGGACCATCTGAACATATTGTTCCGAGAGAGTATGTAAGAGTTTTTTGCTTCAAAAGCTCTTTTTGATCGTCGATAATTGTTAGCATTTCCTTATATGTCTCACGCCTATCATCATCGAAGTAGCCGTCTATTACAAACAATCCCGATATAATGGAACCTCTAAAAATGCCCTCCGTGGCATTTTTATAGACGGAAACGGAAAAGTGCGATTTTCCGTTTCCTTCATTTTCAATCACTTACGTGATTAAAAATGGCAGCATATCCCTATGCTGCAAAGGCACCTCTAATTTTTAGAGGTACCTATAATTGTTATAAGCCAGACAATATTCAGAATCATTGATTTTTTCTTCTTCTTTTGAACAATTGACAGATGTTGTTCAATATGCTGTTGAACCTTGCTCGGCCAATTTTCGGTTGCGATATTTTTTAGCCGCTCCGCCTTTCTTTGCTTACTTTTTTCATTTTGCCAATATTCTTTGAGAACTGACGTTATGGAAAAGGAAAAAATTAAACCTGCTACGGCAAACATGAGTAATGCAATTATTGATAACACGGCAAGCCAGAGAGGTCCGTGCAGTACGTCAGATATTAAATTAATCACGTTCCAATACATCCATTCATGCATTTAGTAGTCCACAGTT
>JAPPLI010000040.1 GCA_028819495.1 Gammaproteobacteria bacterium
CAGCGACGCCAATACGGCGTTGCAGCCCTTGGCAAGGACTCGCCATTCCCGGCGGACTGCGCCTTGTCTTGACGCCGCTGTGTGGCTCTGAACATGTCAAAATTAGCTGGAAAGAGTACTAGTTCCTGGTGGAAAAACGATAGCCGACGCTACGAACAGTTTGAATCAATTGAGCATAATTATAGGGTTCCAGGGTCTTGCGCAGACGGCGTATATGAACGTCCACAGTGCGTTCTTCAACATAGACGTTCTGCCCCCAGACCTGGTCCAATAGCTGATCCCGGGAATATACCCTTTCCGGATGGGTAATGAAAAAATGCAACAGACGAAATTCTGTAGGGCTGATATCAACAGTTTGTTCGTCAGCAGTGACCCTGAATGTCTCAGGGTCCAATGACAGGCCTTTAACGGAGATAATACCCCCGTCATCCATATTTTTTGTCCGGCGCATGACCGCACGGATACGCGCCAGGAGTTCCTTGGTTGAAAAAGGCTTGGTAACGTAATCATCCGCCCCCGTGTCGAGCCCTCGGATCTTGTCCGCTTCTTCACCCCGTGCAGTCAACATGATAATCGGGATATCCCTGGTATCGGGGTTATTGCGGATGCGTCTGGCATAGTCGGCGCCACTCATGCCGGGCAGCATCCAGTCCAACAGAACGAGGTCCGGCTTTTCGGAGGCAAGCAACGGGCGGGCCTGTTCGACGTCTGCTGCTTCACGAAAGATATAACCTTCCTTCATGAGGGTATACCCCAGCATTTCCCTGATGGGGGCCTCGTCCTCGACGACGAGTATTTTGCCTTTCATGAAAGCTTTTTCACGGTTCAGCATGCATCATATTTAACAGGCAATATGTTACAGCTAAATGACAATAATGGCGAAAATTACCCGCTATGTCGTAAATGCTGACGCGTTGATGAGGAAATGGAGATTATCCTGGCTGCTGTTACATCGTCAGGATGCTGAGCAGGTTTTTGTAGTCTTCCTCAACCCTGTTGTCGTGTTGCCGCAATTCGGCGACCTTCCTGTGGGCATGCAGCACAGTGGTATGGTCGCGTCCGCCGAAAGCGTCGCCGATCTCAGGAAGGCTGTGGTTGGTCAATTCCTTCGCCAGGGCCATGGCCAACTGCCTGGGACGCGCGATGGAGCGGCTTTTCCGCTTCGAAAGCAAATCCGCTACCTTGATCTTGTAATAGCCTGCTGTTACTTTCTGGATGTTTTCCAGGGTAACCTGGCGTTCCTGCAACAACAATAAATCGCGCAAGGCGTGTTGGACAAACTCGATGTTTATGGGTTCGCCGGTCAGCCGGGAATTGGCGATGACCCGGTTCAGCGCGCCTTCCAGTTCGCGCACGTTCGAGACGAAGCGCTTGGCAATGAAAAAGGCCACGTTGTCCGGCAGGTCTATCTCCGCGTTTTCAGCCTTGGACTTGACGATGGCAACCCGGGTTTCATACTCCGGCGGTTCGATGGCAACGGTGAGTCCCATGCTGAAACGGGATCTCAGCCGGCCTTCAATCCCGTCAACTTCCTTCGGATAGCGATCACAGGTCAGGACCACCTGGTTCTTCCCTTCAAGCAACGTATTGAACGTATAGAAAAACTCTTCCTGCGACCTCTCCTTGCCGGCAAAAAACTGTATATCATCAATCAGCAACACATCCAGGGAACGGTAATTTCGTTTGAACTCGTCGATGGTGTTGTGGCGCAACGCTTTTACCATGTCGGCGACGAACCGTTCGGAGTGCAGGTAGGCAACGTTCATCCCGGGCCGGTTCTCAAGAATCGAGTTGCCTATTGCATGCATCAGGTGGGTCTTGCCCAGGCCGACACCTCCACTCATGAACAGGGGATTATAAGCCGAGCCGGGGTTTTCCGCGACCTGTATGGCCGCGGCCCGGGCCAACTGGTTCGATTTTCCTTCCACGAATGAGGTAAACCTATAGCTGCGGTTGAGGTTCTCGGGCAGGTAGTTGCGGCCGGGGGTCGCTTGCTTTGTCTGCTTCGACTTTCTGCCGCCCCTCTTCTGGCTGCCGACCTCGAGGGATAAAGCCAGTTTTCCCCCCTTATCCTCTGAACGCAGCAATTCATCGATACGCTGCAGGTATTTCTCGCTGACCCAGTCCAGGACAAACCGGTTCGGCGCGAGCAGGCGCAGCCTGTTTTTGTCCTCAATGGCCTGAAGCGGACGAATCCAGGTATTGAACTGCTCCGGGGGCAGTTCTCCGGCAAGGCGGTCAAGGCATAATTTCCAAACTGACATCAATGAACAGCGCCCTCATCGGAACAAATATGGGAACGGACTGCCAAGTGTATACGCCTTGGACAGACTTATCCACAACTGTGAAACAAAAAAACACCCGCCCGGGTTGCCTCGCTCTGATTGACAATCAGTAACTCAAAAAAGTAAAATGCCCGCGGTTTCCTGAAACTGCACAGATCGATAATGAAACGTACATACCAGCCCAGCAATATCAAGCGAAAACGCCGCCATGGTTTTCGCGTTCGCATGCGTACCAAAGCCGGGCGGCAGATCCTGAAGTCACGCAGAGCCAAAGGCAGGAAGCGCTTGTCCGCTTGAGCCGTTTCCTGCGAAAACACAGACTGAACAGCGAAGCGGATTTCAATAACGTATTTAAAATGTCCTGCCGCTCCAGGGACTCGCAGTTTGTTGTCCTGGCGCGCAGGAACAGGAAGGCATTTGCGCGGCTCGGACTGGCGATATCCAGGAAAGCGGTGAAGACTGCCGTATCCAGAAACAAGGTTAAACGCGCCATACGGGAAAGTTTCCGCACACACGCAGATATATTGACAGGGCTTGACATCGTGGTCCTGGCACAGCAACAGATAAAGCCGGGTGAAAGCAGGAAAATGAACCAGTCTCTCAGATCACATTGGCAAAGGATTCTGCAATGCGCCCGATAATCTCCAGGGCAATCTCCGGAACGATCCGCTGCTACCAGCGTTTTATCAGTCCTTTGCTGGGGGTGAATTGCCGTTTTTACCCGTCATGTTCCAGCTTCGCCTGCGAGGCTTTTGAAAAACACGGGGCACTGCGCGGCGCCTGGCTGAGCATCAGCCGTCTTTGCCGTTGTCATCCGTTTCATCCGGGCGGTGTTGACCCCGTTCCCTGATCCCGGCCCGCCACTCCCGACCGCTTGCAACACATGGACACACTGCGTTTCATTCTCGTCCTGGCCCTGGCGCTGGTATCCATCATGCTGTGGGAAGCATGGCAACAGGACTATGGTTCTGCGCCGGACCGTTCAAACGGGCAGTCATCGGCGCCGGCAGACGAAGATCCGGGAATTCCACAGATAAAGCCCGACGACCCGTCTGCGCCGGATTTGCCGCGCGCAGACAGCGCGGCAGAGACAGGCGGCTCCCTGGTGACGGTTGAGACGGATGTCATGCGCCTCGGAATCGATCCGGGCGGGACCATCGTGTATGCTGAACTGCCTGATTATCCGGTGTCCCTGGACAGAAAAGACGAGCCGTTTGTATTGCTGGATGACTCCGCTTCCCTGTACCACGTCATACAGAGCGGCATCGTCGGCGAGTCGGCGCCGACACACAAGGATACGTTCTCGGCAGAACGGCAGGTCTACACCCTCGGCGCGGACGTGCAGGTCCTGGAAGTGCCGCTAAGCTGGACGTCCGGGGATGGCGTATCGGTAACCAAGGTATTCGAATTCGAGCGCGGCTCTTACCGGGTTCACATCAGATACATCATCGAAAACGGGTCTGCCGGCGAGTGGGAAGGCCGCCAGTACACCCAGATAAAACGGGATGATCCGTCCAGGGAAGGCAGGAGACTGATTTATACCTATACCGGCGCGGTGCTCTCCAGCCCTGACAACCGTTACGAAAAAATCAGTTTCGGCGACATGGAGGACAAGGATGAGGACGCGCAAATCAGCAACGGCTGGGCGGCCATGATACAGCATTATTTCCTGACGGCTGTTCTCCCTTCCGACACCCAGGCGGTGTACCGTTATTACACGCGCGCATTTTCTTCCCGGTATTATTCCATCGGCAGCGTTTCCCCGACCCTGCGCATCGCCCCCGGACAACAGGGGGAACTGACCGGCTACGTCTATATCGGCCCGAAACAACAGTCGGTGCTGGAAACCCTGGCGGAAGGACTGGAACTGACGGTGGACTACGGCTTCCTGTGGTTTCTTGCCAAACCCCTGTTCTGGTGCCTGGAGTGGCTGCACAGCCTGACCGGCAACTGGGGCTGGTCCATCATCCTGGTGACGATCCTGCTCAAGCTCCTGTTCTACCACCTGTCGGCGGCCGGCTACCGGTCCATGGCGAACATGCGCAGGGTACAACCCCGCCTCATGGCCATTCGCGACCGTCACAAGGACGACCGCGCCCGCCTCAATCAGGCGATGATGCAGATTTACAAGGAGGAGAAAATCAACCCGTTCGGCGGCTGTTTCCCGATCCTGGTACAGATTCCCGTGTTCCTTGCCCTGTACTGGGTATTGCTGGAAAGCGTCGAACTGAGACAGGCCGACTTCATCTTCTGGCTGAAGGACCTTTCCAGCAAGGATCCGTTTTACGTCCTGCCGATCGTCATGGGCGCCACCATGTTGATCCAGCAGAAGCTGAACCCCGCCCCGATGGACCCCATGCAGGAAAAAGTGATGAAGGCCCTGCCTTTCGTCTTCACGGTATTCTTCGCGTTTTTTCCGTCCGGGCTGGTGCTGTACTGGGTGACGAACAATATCCTGTCCATTGCCCAGCAGTGGCTCATCACGAGAAACCTGGAAAAAGAGGGTCTTTCCGCTTCCAAGTGAGGAGGCAGTCGTGGTCGGGAAGCCGGAACACGCAGATACCATCGCAGCCATCGCCACGGCGTCCGGACAGGGAGCGGTGGGTGTCGTCAAAATCTCCGGGCCGGACAGCGGCAGCATCGTCTCGGCGCTATGCCGGCTCAAGCCCGGTCACCGGGAAGCCCGGTACACGGCGTTTTACGACGCTGAGGGACAAGTCCTGGATCGCGGTCTGGCGCTGTTTTTCCAGGGACCCGATTCCCATACCGGCGAAGATATTGCCGAATTGCACGGACACGGCGGCCCGGTGGTAATGAATCTCCTGTTGCAGCGGGTCCTGTCTTTGGGGGCGCGCTATGCGCGTCCCGGCGAGTTCAGCGAACGGGCCTTCCTGAACAACAAGATCGATCTGCTGCAGGCCGAAGCGGTAGCGGACCTGATCAGCAGCGCTTCCGAACAAGCGGCGCTGAGCGCGGTGCGTTCGATGGAGGGTGCGTTTTCTTTTCGGCTTGACGAGTTGGCGAACAAGGTGATCGAACTGCGCATGTTTGTCGAGGCTACGCTGGATTTTCCCGAGGAAGAGATCGATTCGATCGCGCAAACGGAACTGCACGAACGCCTGGCGGACTGCCGTCAGTGCCTGGCTGATATATCCGCCCGGGCGGAAACCGGCAGGCTACTGGCGGAAGGTCTGAAAATAGCGATCATCGGCAAACCCAACGCGGGGAAATCAAGCCTGCTGAACCGGCTCGCCGAGGTCGAGCGGGCCATTGTCTCACCACTGCCGGGCACTACCAGGGATACCATCGAGCAACAGATCCTGATTGACGGCATACCGGTCGGCGTCATCGACACCGCGGGGATAAGAAAAGCCGGCGACCTGATCGAAGAGGAGGGAATCAGGCGCGCCAGGTCAGCGGCCGGCAGCGCAGACGTCGTGATCCTCATAGCCGATGCCACCGGGGACGATATCCAGAATCTTCAGACCATCGCCGCGGACCTGGGAACGGAGAAAAAGCTGTTGTACGCATTCAACAAGATTGACCTGTCGGGGCACGAGGCCGGCAAGTCAGAGTCGGCGCGCGGCGCGCGGGAGATATATATCTCGGCAAAAACGGGCGCAGGGATAGGCGAGTTGAAACGGGAAATAAAGGATATCGTGGCAGGGTCGGACTTTTCTGAGAACAGCTTCATTGCCCATACCCGCCATATCGACATCCTGCGCACGGCCGGGGATTTGCTCGAACAGGCCGCAGAGCAGTTCCGGCGCACGCGGGCAGTTGAACTGTTCGCCGAAGACCTGACCCGGTTGCACCGTACTCTCGGTGAGATCACCGGTGAGTACACGTCCGATGACCTGTTAGGCGAGATCTTCTCCCGGTTCTGTATCGGCAAGTAGTTAGGGAGCAGGTTTGGACAGGCATTTTAAGGCACGCTGTGAATACATCCCTGTACGCTTTATCATCCGCTATCCCTGCGGATGACATCCTTAAAATGCCTGTCCAAACCTGCAAGTCTCAGAAAGGATATAGGCATTCCGGCACCTCCTCGTCATTCCGCCTCCGGCGGCGATGACGAAGGCATCGTCGCCTTCACCTCCATCCAGCATGTCGTTATTGGGATCGCTTTCCAGGGAATCATTGCCAATGCCGTCGTAAAGCCTGTCTTTATCCGCTCAGCCGCTCCCGTACCTGATTCAATTCATCTGATGAGCTTTGAGCCAATCACGCAAGGCATCATTCATGCGGGATTGCCAACCTTTGCCGGTGGCTTTGAATGCTTCGACTATGTCCTTATCGTAACGAACCGACACTAATTGTTTGGTGGCCCGTGCTTTAGGACGGCCCCGGCGCACAAGCCTGGAGCCTTTAAATTCGTCTGCTCTCAGGAAAAACTCATCTGTCAGTTCCGGCGCATCATCCGGATCAATCCAGTTTGTTTCTGTAGCGTGTTTGTTCTCGTTCATTGGCCTTCCTCATACTGATGATGCGGCGCGCTTCGCCGCGAGGCGTCCAGGTCATTACGACCATACGGTCATCCAGTTTTCCAACCGTGATATATCGCGTTTCATTGTAGTCTTCCCGACTGTCTTGACCGGTGAAATGATGGCCGTTAAAAATCTCTACGGCACGGGCAAAGTCCAGTCCACGTTCCTCCAGGGTTTTATCACGTTTTTTCGGGTCAAATTCAATTTTCACTGATATATTGTAGCTACAAAAAATAATTTATCAAG
>JAPPLI010000047.1 GCA_028819495.1 Gammaproteobacteria bacterium
CGACAGACAGCCTGTTTATCGCTCTATGCTATGATTGGTGAGATATGCGGGCTAGTGTCACTGGACAGGAAAACAAGCATCCATGTCATTGTGTTTGATTCCCTGACACATTCAGCTATTTCGGAAAACTATCTCGGTGTCAGAAATCCTGCTACTGATTACCTGTCGATGCTGGATGATACGATTTATGCTGGAATTAAGGGGTTCGTTGAACGTGTTCCCACGCGTAATTTCTATGCTGCACTGTTTGAATTGGAAAGAGAGAAGGGTAACTACAAGGCTTTTTCGGGGCGCACACCGAGTTTTCTGACCGGCTTACTGCGCAAGAATGGTTATTACATTCAGACAGGGTACTCTGACAGTTATTTTGGCTCAAGCCAGGGAGACTACGTTGACCGTTATATCTTTGAGGTGGTGGACCTGAAATTCTCGCTTATCTGCGCTGCTCAAATGCCGCTTCTGGGCATTTGCTCTGAGCTGTCACGCACAATCTATAAACACTGGTTCAGGGGTCTTTTTTTTGAGGAAATCCGAAATAAAGAATGGCCCGAAAACGTCATGCGTCTGATCGACCAGGCAGAAAGAGAGGTGACAGGCCCTATCTTTTCGGCTTTTCATATCTATTCCCCTGTCGGCCATACATCTAATACCCATCAAACAAATGATCCGGAAATGGTTGCAAAATATAAAGAACGTTTCATCAGCCAGACTGAACGCGCACGAGGATTGATGGAAGACATACATCATCTGAGGAAAAGATTTCCGGATTCTATTTTCATTGTTTCCGGCGACCACGGTCCGTATTTGAGCAGGACAGAGGAAGAAGACAGACGCTTCATAGTGCTGGACCGGCATGCTGTTGCTTTGTCGCTGTTGAACGCGACAAACCTGTGTCCCTGGGCGATGAATTGGCTGGAACAACAGAGATACCTGACACCGGGTCGGATGCTGGCTGCTTCTCTTGCATGTGACGGCGAGAGCAGAAAACTCACAGAGCATTTCACGGACAATGAAGAATTTATACGTTTTGGTGAATCTCTGGATAATTGAATATCGCCTTCATCCTAAATAAGGCGCTGGTTGTAAATTAAATCAGGAAAAAATACGATCCTGACTGATACTGTTTGGGACATCATCTTCAATTTTGGGCATACACAGGCCTGTAAGCAATAGATGCAGGCATAGGCATTTCAGTCGGAGCGCCAACCTGGCGAATTAAATATGGGCCTTTCCCGTACCTCTCTATAGCGGCTCTCGCTGCATTATCAAAGCTATCGTATGATGCGACGAAATTGCCGTCATAAATTATTACAAACTTACCGGCATGGTGTTGATTTAACTCTTCTGACATATTGATAAAAGCTTTTATATTGTCATTGAGCGTGCGGGGTGATTTTGTCATGGATTTGTCCTCCAAATCTTCATCCTCTCAGTTTGACGATTTCAATTTAATTCTACACTGTCTCACAAGGGTAAGTTCAGAAAGCTACAGGACACTCAATAATAAAACACGGGTGCCCCAAAAAATATATTATTTCCAGGATAAGGTGTATAATACACATACCTATACACTTTAATCGTGGTTTACCCTGATGCGGACTAACGTTGTGTTGGATGATGATTTGATGCGTGAAGCATTTGCTCTCACCGGTATTCATACCAAGCGCGAATTAATCCATACCGCGCTACAGGAATTAATTCGTAAACACACAAAAAAGGATCTCACTGACCTGGCGGGTAAAATTCAATTGCAGGATGATTATGACCATAAAAAACTCAGGGAATTGAGCCGTGATACTGGTTGATACATCAATCTGGATTGCCCTGTTCCGGGACAAAACGGGCAAGGAAAAATCTAATCTAAAAAAATGGACTGCCGATGATGATGTAGTATTGACCCGGTTTAACCAGTTGGAATTGCTCCAGGGATGCAAAGACGAGAAAGAATGGAATACACTCGCCAGGTATCTCGACGCCCAGGATTATGTTGAGGCAACGAATACAACCTGGCCAGCGGCAGCCCGGATATATTTCGACTTGCGCCGCCAGGGCAAGACCGTGCAAAGTCCGGTCGATTGTTGTATTGCCCAGCTTGCCATCGAAAGCGATGCTTTGCTTATTCACAGGGATGCCGATTTCGTGACAATCGCTACGATAAGACCCCTGAAACACCTGAAACTTTAGAGGGGTTTTGTAATGGGGCGGTTCAGTTAAGGCTGGCGAGATTTGTTCAACTTGTTTATCAGAAACGCCCGGGTTAGGTGCTGCTCATGGTCATCAAAAAGAGGTCAATATTCTTATTTATAGCCATTCTGTTGTCTGTCGTTGTATTGACAGCCATCTTTCTGGCCTATTGCTCGTATCGTTACAACGAGATAATGGAAGTTGATATTTCAGTCGGTATCAACGAAGAGATGTATGAAACCATTGGTGGCACGCAACAATGGCTTCAGATAAGAGGTAAAGACAGGAATAACCCGGTCATTTTGTGGCTGAACGGTGGGCCGGGATATTCCACCATTCCGCAAACGTTTTTCCACGTACCCCTGGAAAAGGATTTTACCGTGGTGATGTGGGACCAGCGTGGAGAGGGCAAATCCTACGCTTACACCGGTCCATCAATTGCCCCGACAATGACTATAGAGCGGATGGCCGCTGATGGGGTGGAAGTTGCCGAGTTTCTAAAACAACACCTTGGTGTTGAAAGGATTGTGATTATGGGACATTCCTGGGGCTCAATACTTGGAGTACGCATGGCACAGATGCGGCCGGACCTGTTTTCAGCCTATATCGGCACCGGGCAGGTCGTCAATCTCAGGGAAGCGATGGAGCTGGGATATCCGTCGATCCTCGGTGTGGCCCGTGACAGTGAGAACGAACAAGCGGTTAAGGAATTGGAGGCTGCGGGACCACCGCCTTACCGGAGAGTTAATGACTATATCATCCCTATTCGATGGGCGAATGCCTTCGATGCCGTAGCACCGCCGGAGCCCGGTCGTCGTAACGCACTCGCTACCATCTGGGCTTTTTTCAGGTTGTTTGTTTTGACTGATAATTCAGTCCGGGAGGGAGTTGCGTTTTCGCAAAATTTAATGCTGGAACCGATGCTTGATGAAGTTGTTCCTGAACATGGAACAGACTTTGAGATACCGGTTTATTTTATCCAGGGCAGTGAGGACAAAGTGACCCCGACTTCAATGGTTCGACAGTATTACGACTCTATCTCTGCTCCAGAAAAGAAAATGATTGTCCTGGAAAATGCAGGACACTTGGCTATTCTCAGAAATCGGGAACTGTTTAGAGATGCGCTTTTGGACATTAGACCTCTGTTATTAACAAAATAAAGGAAATTCAACGAAAATTGCTGAATCTTGTTTTCAAGTAAGTATTTACTTTTGTTAATATTGGACTATCATTACTTATAATTTTTGAATAGAAAGCGCCCAAAAGGCGTTAACCCCCCCGGGGTTCGTATAGTTGAAATACTATGCAAACGCCGGGGTTTTCTTTTTTTATGGACTGAAAAATGACTGTCGCTGGCACAAAGGAAAAAGCCATAATTTTTATTGATGGCAGTAACTTTTATCATGGACTGAAAAAAAAGGGATTATCGTCCATGGAATTGGACTACACGCAGTTCTCAAGAAAATTAGTCCTCACCAGGCAGTGGATACAAACACGGTACTATGTTGGTCAGGTGAAGCAGGAAGGAGATCTTACCGCCTATCAAAAGCAGCAAAAGTTTTTGCGTCGACTGAAGAGCTTTGAGAATGTAAATTACTTTCTTGGCAGGTTGGAGCGTCGACAAACGAAAGGTTCCAGCAAAAAGCTGAAAAAGTGGCTTGATGCCCTGCCCAACCGTCCTGATGTATCAATATCCCCAGAAATTGTTGAAGAACTAAGCAGAGTTGCCAGCATTGACAGCGTGACGTGGGTTGAAAAGGGGGTGGATGTGATGATTGCGACAGACATGGTGTCTATGGCTTACGAAGATAAATACGATACCGCATACCTGCTAAGTGCCGATGGAGATTTTACCCACGCAATAAAAAAAGTACGTAATACAGGCAAAAAAGTATTCGTAGCTTCTTCAATACCAGGTAATGAAATATCTAGATCTGCCGATTCGTTTATTCCTATGAATAAAAGATTTTTTGATGGTTGTTGGTTGTAGGAAGAGACGTGTTCTAACAGCCCTACAAGCCCTTAGAAAATGAAGCCTGAGAGAATCAACCCCAGACGTGAAACCGGCGGCCCCGGAAATAGTCCAGGTTTGCGACGGGAATGGATGTAAAATCGAAAACACGCAAACTACCCGGATATGTCCACTGAATGACGGAAAATGCAAAACCATAATCAGTCACTGATGTCATGAACCCCATAGTTAAACTTTCCCGCCGCGACTTCGTCAAGACCACCGGCCTGCTGGTACTGGGCGTCTCGATGGCGGGTTGCGGCCGCGGCAACAACCCGGCGCAGACCGGCGCCGGGGCCGGAACGGCATCATCGTGGTCCCCGGACGTCTTCGTGAGCATAGATGCCGACGGCACCGTGCACATCGTTGCGCACCGGTCCGAGATGGGCCAGGGGATTCGCACCAGCCTGACTTCCATTGTCGCGGATGAACTGGAGGCGGACTGGTCGCGGGTCAGGGTGGTACAGGCCCCGGGTGATTCGGTATATGGGGACCAGAACACCGACGGTTCGTGGTCCGTGCGCGGTTTCATGGAGCGCATGCGCATCGCCGGGGCCACTGCCAGGCAGATGCTGGAGCAGGCGGCCGCCGACCGCTGGCAGGTGGACGTCTCCGAATGCCGGGCGCGCCTGCACCAGGTGTTGCATGACGCAAGCAACCGCGCCCTGGATTACCGGAATCTGGTTGCTGCCGCGGCCGGGCTGCCCGTTCCGCAACCGGATCGATTAACCTTCAAGCCGGCCCATGAGTTTCACTATATCGGCAAGGACGTGTCAATGGTGGACATGGACGATTTCATACAAGGCCGGGCTGTATACGGGATCGACGCCAGTGTCCCGGGGATGAAATATGCGGCGATTGCACGCTGCCCGGTCGTTTTCGGACGCGTGAAGTCCTTTGATGCACAAGAGGCGCTGGCGCTCAAAGGCGTAAACCGGGTGATCGAAATAAAGGCCGCCGAACCGCCGGCTGAATTCCAGGCGCTGGGCGGAATCGCCGTGATTGCCGACAACACCTGGGCGGCGCTGGAAGGGCGCCGGAAACTGAAAATCGAGTGGGACGTGGGTGAAAACAGGGATTATGACTCCGACGACTACAGGATGCAGTTGCTGCGCACCGTCAGGCAGCAGGGCGATCTCAGGCGCAACGAGGGGGATGCCTTGAAGGTCCTGGACTCAGCCGACTCGACGCTGGAAGCCGAATACTATACCCCGCACCTCGCCCATGCGCCGATGGAGCCACCGGCGGCGCTGGCCTCGGTGACCGCTGACGGTTGTGAAATCTGGGCGCCGACACAAGCCCCGCAGTCGGTTATTCCCTACGCGGCCGGGCTTACCGGTCTCAAGCCGGAGCAGATCAAGGTGAACGTAACCCTGCTCGGCGGGGCATTCGGCCGCAAATCCAAGTGTGACTTCATCAACGAGGCGGTAATCCTGTCCAGGGAGACCGGCGCGCCGGTCAAGGTGGTGTGGAGTCGCGAAGACGATATCCGCCATGGCTATTACCATGCGCCCAGCGCCCAGTACCTGAAAGCCGGTATTTCCGACACCGGCGCGGTAACGGGATGGCTGCAGCGCACTGCCTTTCCACCGATAAAATCGACGTTCGACGTCGATGCCATGTACCCGGCTGACTGGGAACTGGGGCAGGGTTCGGTCAGCATGCCGTTTGCCATCGACAACGTCAGGGTGGAAGCGGGCGCGGCGCCGGCGAAGATCCGCATCGGCTGGCTCAGGTCGGTCTGCAATATCTTCCAGGCATTTGCCGTGTGCAGTTTCGCCGATGAGATTTCCTATGCGCGCGGGCGCGACCCGCTGGAGAATTACCTGGACCTGCTCGGCCCGGACCGGATGCTAGATTTCTCAGGGTATGGCATGGAAGGCGCGGACGGTTACACGTTCGATACCGCGCGCCTGCGCCGCGTTGCCGAACTGGCGGCGGAAAAGGCCGGTTGGGGCAGAAAACCGGCGCCGGGCCATGGGCTGGGGTTTGCCGCGCATTACAGTTTCCTGAGTTACACGGCAGCGGTGTTAGAGGTTGCGGTGGCCGCGGACGGTGGTTGGCATGTCCCGCGCGCTCATGTCGCGTTTGATTGCGGGCTGGCGGTAAACCCGGACCGGGTGCGTTCGCAGTTGGAAGGAGCGGTGGTTTTCGGTATCGGCCTGGCCCGCGACGGCCTTATCTCCGTGACCGGCGGCCGGGTGGTACAGGGAAACTTTGATGATTACCCGATGTTGCGCATGGATATGACCCCGGCTACATCAATTCACCTGGTGCAGAGCGATGCGCCGCCGGCAGGCGTGGGGGAACCGGGTGTCCCGCCCATAGCCCCGGCGCTGGCCAACGCCATCTATGCCGCCACCGGTAAACGCCTGCGCGAGATGCCCTTCGGCGAATATATCAGGTCTTGACAGGCTGAGAGGATGTCTGGTGGGCCCGGTAGGACTTGAACCTACGACCAATGGATTATGAGTCCACTGCTCTGACCAACTGAGCTACAGGCCCAAAATTTTCATACCTGATCGTCACTCATTGCATCCTTCCCTGGATGCAACCCTACGGGCGGCTATCGCCGTGCAAATCGGCCGTCCTGCCGATTTGTCCCGCGCAGGCGGGAATCCAGTAAGTAAAGAGTCGCCTCCGGCGACACAATATTATACTGGATGCCGGGTCAAGCCCGGCATGACGAGGTAAGTGTAATTCCCTGAAATCCTGGAATCAAATCCGGGAATATTTTTAACTGCCCTCGATAAACGTGCGGAGTTGTTCCGACCGGCTCGGGTGGCGCAGTTTGCGCAATGCCTTGGCCTCGATCTGGCGGATACGCTCGCGGGTCACGTCGAACTGCTTGCCTACTTCTTCCAGCGTGTGATCGGTGTTCATCTCAATGCCGAAGCGCATGCGCAGTACCTTGGCCTCCCTGGAGGTCAGGCCGTTAAGCGATTCCCGCATTGTCTGCCGCAACCCCTCGAAACTGGCGTATTCGGCCGGCGCCTGGGTATTCAGGTCCTCGATGAAATCGCCCAGGTGTGAATCATCATCATCGCCGATGGGAGTCTCCATGGAGATGGGTTCCTTGGCGATCTTGAGCACCTTGCGTACTTTCTCTTCGGGCATGTCCATTTTTTCGGCCAGTTCCTCCGGCGTGGGTTCACGGCCCTGCTCCTGCAGGATCTGCCGCGAGATACGATTCAGCTTGTTTATGGTCTCGATCATGTGTACCGGAATACGAATCGTCCTGGCCTGGTCCGCGATGGAACGGGTAATGGCCTGGCGGATCCACCAGGTCGCGTACGTGGAGAACTTGTACCCGCGCCGGTATTCGAACTTGTCCACCGCTTTCATGAGGCCGATATTGCCTTCCTGTATCAGGTCGAGAAACAGCAGTCCGCGATTGGTGTACTTCTTCGCGATGGAAATGACCAGGCGCAGGTTAGCCTCCACCATTTCCTTTTTTGCCTTGCGCATCTTCGCCTCGCCGATGGAGATCTTCCTGTTGACTTCCTTGATTTCCGCAATGGTGAGCAGGTTGTCGCTCAGCGCGTCGGCCAGTCTCTGCTGTATTTTAACCACCTCGTCTCTGACGCCGGCCAGGGCCTCTGCATAGGGACTGCCGGATTCGATCTGCTGACCGACCCAGTCGGTATTCTTTTCATTGCCGGGGAACGAGGCGATAAAGTCCTTGCGGGGCATGTTCGCCTTCTTGACGCACAGGCGCATGACCTCGCGTTCCGAGCCCCGGATCAATTCGATCGCGCGCCGGACGTTGGCGGTCAGGGCAGTGATAAATTTGGGCGCCAGGCGTATGCGCATGAACTTTTCCGTGATGTCGGTTTGAATCGCGACCGTTTTGTCATGGCCTTTTCCATGCCGTTTAATGGACCCCACCAGTTTCTTGTACAGCGCGTCAAGACCGGTAATGGTCTCGCGCACTTCCTCCAGGTCCAGGGCATCATCCGAGTCGGAATCACTGTCATCGTCATCGTTTTTCCGGGAGGCCTGTTTCCTGGACTTGGGGGGGAGGCCGCCGTCCGGGTATTCATCCTGAATATTGAATCCGAGGATGATGTCTCCGAGTTTCAAGTCCCGGTTCTGTACGCAGAGGTATGCTTCCAGCAGCATGTCGATGGTTCCGGGATATAACGAAAGCGCATGCAGCACCTGGTTCATGCCGGCTTCAATGCGTTTGGCGATTTTTATCTCACCCTGCCGCGTCAACAGGTCGACCGTGCCCATTTCCCGCATATACATGCGAACCGGGTCCGTCGTCCTGCCGAATTCGTTTTCAACGCTGACCAGCGATGCGTTTGCATCGTCAGGCGGAGTAGAATTGCTCTGGAGTAACTGGTCAAGGTCCGGCGGGAATTCATGGACTTCGATTCCCATATCGGTGATCATGTCGATGATGTCTTCTATCTGTTCCGGGTCGACGATCTCATCCGGCAGGTGTTCCGTTACCTCATGGTAAGTAATGAAGCCTTGTTCCTTTCCCTTTGCGATTAACAGTTTTAATTGTGACTCATCATCATCGTGGTCTAGTTCGTGCGCTTCGAGTGTCTCAATGTCCGACATAGGCGTATGAATCCGGTTGTCAAATGGTAGTTGTTACTGCCAAATTGTCAAAGGCAAAAAATAAACCTCTAGTATAGCACATAAAATAAATAAATCATTAATTTAGCTTCTTATTTTTTGTTACTTTTTGTCACTTGGGTAGCGCCGGCGCAACTGCTTTTTGGCTTCATCGGAAAGTTGGCTGGGGGGGTTCCGGGTGATCTCCTGTATGGACTGCCTGGCTTTGGCCGATTTCAGCTTTTCCACCCTGTGGATAAACTCGCGTTCCAGGTCGAAGGATTCATCCGCCGGCAGGTCGGGGCCGGCAGCAAGTTCATTCAGGCGCGCTTCGTAACGGGTGCCTCGCCAGTGTTCCAGTATGCCCGCGCAGGTGATTTCCGGGTTTGACTGTACCAGTGTGACGAGTTCCCGCACAAAATCGGCGCCCGGAACGGTTGTGCCGGAAAGCTCTGCGGGGTCTTCCACCAGCATGGCCAGTCCGGGGCTGTTCAATATATACGCAATGATATTGCCGATATCGCCCGTTTTTTCCCGTTGCTGTCCTGAACGGGATATGACGGTACGCCGCGCCGCGCCCGGGCGGTAATCCTGCAACAATTTGTCCAGCCCGTCGACATCAAGCTGTGCTATGTCGGCGGCTTCCTGCCGTATCAACTGGCGCAGCCCGCCGCCGGGCATTCCGGCGAGGTAGGGCAACAGCATGTCAAGAAACGTTGCCCTGCCTTCCCGCGTGGTTATGCCGGCCCTGGATTTTATCGAAGCCAGCAGGAAATCGGACAGGGGCACTGTCCTGTCATCGGACCGGAACTGTTCGGCGCCGTACTGCCTGATGAAGCTGTCGGGGTCGTGCCCATCCGGCATGAAGTTGAATAATGCCTGGCGGCCTTCCCGGAGCTGGGGGAGCGCGATCTCCAGGGCGCGCCAGGCGGCTTTTTTGCCCGCTTCATCGCCGTCGAAACAGAATATGAGCCGGCCGGCGACACGGTACAGCTTTTCCAGGTGTTTGTCCGTCACGGCGGTTCCCAGGGTGGCGACGGCGTTGTCGACGCCGTGCTGGGCCAGCGCGATGACGTCCATGTAGCCTTCAACCACGTACAGCGTTTCCGGTTGTTTCTTCTTGCTGCGCACTTGGTACAGGCCGTACAACTCACGGCCCTTGTGGAACAGGGGCGTTTCCGGGGAATTCAGGTACTTCGGGGTATCATCACCCAGCACCCGCCCGCCGAATCCGATAACCCGCCCCCGCGGGTCGCGGATCGGAAACATGATGCGGTCGCGAAAGAAATCGTAATGCCCCTCCTTGCCGCCGGCTTTGATTAATCCAGCCTCCGTCAGGCGGGTCCTGGCCTCGGCGGACTTGCCCAGGGCGTTCAATATGCGCTTCCACCCGGATGGAGCGTAGCCGATTTCATAGTCCTCCATGACCGTACCGCTGATGCCGCGCCCTTTCAGGTAATCGGCGGCCCTGCCCTTGTGTCCCTGCAACTGTTTACGGTAGAACTGCGCGGCTTGTTCCAGCAATCCGTACAACTCATCGTGCTGCTTCGAGGCCGGCCGGTAACCTGCCTCGCGCGGGATGTCCAGGCCGTAGCGCCCGGCAAGGTCTTCAATGGCCTCGACGAAACCCAGCCCGTTCAATTCCATGACAAAGCTGATCACCGTGCCATTGGCGCCGCACCCGAAGCAGTGGTAGAACTGTTTGTCCCGGCTTACCGTGAACGAAGGGGTTTTCTCCTCGTGAAACGGGCACAGGGCCTGGTGGTTCCTGCCGGCCTTGCGTAACGGCACGTAGCTGTCGATGACCTCGACGATATCGGCCCGCGCGAGTAAGTCATCGATGAAAGCCTGTGGTATTCTGCCCGCCATCAGTCCCGCCTGATTGTCACGTGAGTCGATAAGGGACCAAAGTCTGGCAGTTGCCCGTCAACTTTAATATGGAAGGTTATTCCACTGGATTCCGGGTCAAGCCCGGAATGGCAGTGAAGTGTCCGCCGACTTTGAAACAGCCCTGTGTATTATATTACGAAGTGAGGCGGGCTTTTACCAGCGCGCTGACCTGGCCCATGTCTGCGCGCCCCTGCAGCGCAGATTTCAGTTGTCCCATGACCTTGCCCATGTCTTTCATGCCGACGGCGCCGGTGGCGGCAATAATCTCATCGATCCTGGTATTGATTTCCGCCGCGTCCAGTGGCCGGGGCAGGTAGCCGAGGATGATATCGAGTTCGAACTGTTCTTTTTCGACCAGGTCCACGCGCTGCGCCGACGTGTATTGCTCGATGGAATCCCTGTGCTGTTTTGCCATTTTGTTCAGCACAGCCAGGACCTGGCCGTCATCGAGACTGATGCGTTCGTCCACTTCCCGTTGTTTGATGGCGGCGGTGATGAGACGCAATGCGGCAAGGCGGTCTTTCTCCTTGCTGCGCATGGCAGTCTTGACGTCTTCGTTGATACGGAGTTTGAGATCACTCATGGAAAGAGTGCCGGATGGGATATCAATATTGCCGGTAATGCCGGGACCCGGATTTAACCTGGCGTTTCTGGTGGCGTTTTACCGCTGCGGCAGCTTTTCTTTTTCTCATCTGTGTGGGTTTTTCGTAAAATTCCCGCCGGTGGACTTCGGCCAGGACCCCGGCCTTTTCGCAGGCGCGCTTGAAGCGGCGCAATGCGAAATCGAACGGTTCGTTTTCTCTTACTTTAACACTGGGCATTGAGTACGTTGTTCCTGTATACGTTGTTAAAAAGGGCGAACATCCTAGCAGATATCGCGTAAAATACAAGGACAACAGGAGATTATTGGGGTCAGAGTTAATGAATACTTGGGGTCAGAGTAAGAAATTCGCCAGAATTTTTACTCTGACCCCGGAAATCAAGATCAAATGCGTATCCTGGGAATAGAAACCTCGTGTGACGAGACCGGAATCGCCATTTACGATTCGGAGAACGGCCTGCTGTCGAACCAGCTTCACAGCCAGGCCCGTATACACGAGGCCTACGGCGGCGTGGTGCCCGAACTGGCGTCCCGCGACCATATCCGGCGCATTGCGCCGCTGCTGGAGGCTGCCTTGCAGCAGGCCGGGCTGAATCCGGGAGGCATCGACGGAGTTGCCTACACCGCCGGTCCCGGGTTGATCGGGGCATTGCTGGTTGGGGCCAGTGTCGGCAGGAGCCTGGCCTACGCCTGGGGCGTCCCGGCGGTCGCGGTACACCACATGGAGGCGCACCTGCTGGCAGTGAATCTCGAAGCAGATCGTCCCGATTACCCGTTCCTTGCCCTGCTGGTTTCGGGAGGTCATACCCAGTTGCTGGAAGTCAGGGCGGCCGGGGATTACACGATGCTGGGCGAATCACTGGATGATGCGGCCGGGGAGGCGTTCGATAAAACGGCGAAATTGCTCGGGCTGGGCTACCCGGGCGGTCCGCTCCTGTCGGCGCTGGCGGAGCGCGGGCGCGCCGGCGAGTACACTTTCCCGCGCCCCATGACCGACAGGCCGGGACTGGATTTCAGTTTCAGCGGCCTGAAGACGGCCGTGGCGCTGGTTGCCGGGGAACTTGAGGAAGGTGATGAACAGGCGCGCGCCGATGTCGCCCGCGCCTTCGTGGATGCGGTGGTGGATACCCTGGCGATTAAATGCGGCCGCGCGGTAAAGCAGACCGGGATCAACCGGCTGGTGGCGGCCGGCGGGGTCAGCGCCAACAGGCAACTCAGGGAGAAATTGAAGGCAATGGCCGACGAGACGGGCGGCCGGGTCTTCTATCCGAGACCGGAGTTCTGTACCGATAACGGCGCCATGATCGCCTACACGGGATATGTCAAAATCAGCGCCGGCCGCAGCGAGCCCCTGGAGTTTGCCGCTTATCCGCGCTGGCCGATTTTTTCGAAATAACCGGGGTCAGAGTAAAAATTCTCCGTACAACAGGGGTCAGAGTAAGAAATTCGCCAGAATTTTTACTCTGACCCCATATATCCACCCCGTAATACTCAGCGTTTGAGCGTGATCCTGTCTTCCGCCCCACTCAACAGGTTTTTGATGTTGGATCGGTGGCGCCAGATCAGGATGGCGGACATCACGCTTGCGACTGCGATATAAGGCGCGCCAGCGAGTATCAACCAGCAATACAGGGGTGTCGCCAGGGCCGCCAGGATTGCCGCCAGGGAGGAATACCTGAACAGCAGCGCCGCCAGTAACCAGGTAATTACAAAAGCCGCGCCCAGCAGCCAGTGAAACCCCAGCAGGACTCCGATTAACGTCGCTACCCCCTTGCCGCCGCGCAGGCCGAAAAACAGCGGGTAGATATGCCCGCCGAAAGCCGCCAGGCCGGCCGCGGCGACGAATACATCCGGCGCCTGCACATAACGCAATAACAGGACGGGAACCAGGCCTTTCATTACGTCTCCACACAGGGTGAGCAGAGCCGGAGTCTTGCCGTACAGGCGCAGGACGTTGGTCGCGCCCGGGTTGCCGGAACCCTGTTCCCTCGGGTCACCGAGTCCCAGGGCCTTGCACACTATCACGGCGCTGGCAAGAGAACCTGCCAGGTAAGCGAGGATTACCAGCCCGATATGGACGATCATAAGCTTATTTTATTATGATCCCAGGGGTCAGAGTAAGAAATTCGCCAGAATTTTTACTCTGACCCCATCGTTTTCTTCGGATTTTCGGCTTGTATTCCTGCTTTCATCTGCTTTAATCTGACAAAATCCAGAAAAATACGACGCGACATATCCCGGAAACCATGGATATCATCTACCTGAACGACCTGCGCATAGACACCGTGATAGGTATCTACGAGTGGGAGCGCCGGATAAAGCAGACATTGAGCTTCGATATCGAGATGGCTGCGGACACCGGCAAGGCGGCGCAATCCGACAGTATCGAGGATACCGTGAGCTACGAGGCGGTGGCAGAGCGGTTGATCAGCTACGTCGGGGCGTCGGAGTTCGAACTGATTGAGACCCTGGCGGAGAGAGTAGCCGGGATTCTGCTGGATGAGTTCAAGGTGCGCTGGTGCCGGTTACGGCTCAACAAGCACGGCGCGGTGCGCGGCGTTCGCGACGTGGGCATCATCATCGAGCGGGGCAGCAGGGACTGAAATGGCGCATGTTTTTATCGGCGTCGGTAGCAACCGGGAGCGGGAAAAACATGCCAGGGCCGGTATCCGGGCGCTCAAGGCAGAGTTTGGTAACCTGCGCATCTCAACCATTTACGAAAACAGGGCAGTAGGGTTTGACGGCGCGGATTTCTACAATTTCGTCGTGAGTTGCGAGACCGGCCTTAAGGTGGAAGAGGTATTCGACTGCTTGCGCCGTATTGAAGACGACTACGGACGCGATCGGAGCGGGTCGTGTTTCTCATCCATCACCCTCGACCTGGACCTGTTGCTGTACGATGACCTGGTTGTCAGCCATGAATCGTTTGAATTGCCCCGTTCGGACATTGACCGCTATGCTTTCGTGTTATGTCCCCTGGCGGAGCTTGCCCCGGAACTGCGCCATCCCGTCTCCGGCAAGACCTATGCCCGCCTGTGGTCTGAATTCGACCGGCCGGGACAGGAATTACGGCGGGTCGGGTTTGACCCGGAAACGGAGTAAGGCAGTTGTTGCAACCGGATAACAACTCATGCGGCGGATTGGGCCGGGAACTGCAGTTGCCCGTCCCGCCGCAACCGGCCCGTGAACACAGCGGTGTGCTGGCGGGACTGATCCGGGAGCGGATCCATGAGAGCGGGGGCAGCATCAGTTTTGAACGCTTCATGGAAATGGCCTTGTATGAGCCCGGCCTGGGTTATTACAGCGCCGGCGCGACCCGGTTCGGTGAAGCCGGAGATTTCATTACCGCGCCCCACGTCTCACCCCTGTTTTCCCGTTGCGTGGCCAGGCAGTGCCGGCAGGCGCTGGCGGCCCTGTCCGGGGGCGACATCCTGGAACTGGGCGCAGGCTCGGGGATCATGGCCCAGGACCTGTTGCTGGAACTGGAGGCACTGGACAGTTTGCCGGAGCGTTACCTGGTACTGGAAACCGGCGCCGATCTGCGTATGCGCCAGCAGGAATTGTTCTCCTCCCGCATCCCCCATTTGCTGCCCCGCATAACCTGGCTGGAGAAATTGCCGGAACAATCGCTCAACGGGGTCATCATCGCCAATGAGGTAGTTGACGCGCTGCCGGTTACGCGGGTGGCGCTGAATAAAGGGGAATTGCGTGAGTTGTGCGTCGGCCACGACGGGGATGATTTCTTCTGGGTCGAAGCGCCCTGCGGGGACGACGGGATAGCCACTGCCTGGGAACGGATCGCCGCTGACCTGCCGGCGCCGCTTCCCGAACCCTACCGGACGGAGATAAACCTGCGCGCCGGCGCCTGGATGCGGTCCATAAGCGGCATATTGAAACAGGGAGTGATGCTGTTAATCGATTACGGCTATCCGCGCCACGAGTATTACCACCCCCAGCGCGACCAGGGCACCCTGCTGTGCCACTACCGGCACCGTTCCCACGAGGACCCGTTCTTTTATCCCGGGTTGCAGGACATCACGGCATCGGTGGATTTCAGCGCGCTGGCGCAGGCTGCGCCGGAGAACGGGTTGCAACTGGCCGGTTACACCAGCCAGGCCCACTTTCTCATCGGCTGCGGCCTGGCTGAAATTGCTGCATCAGCTCAAAACGGCGCCGGGCATCCCTACCCCGCCGTTTCCGGGCAGGTGAAACGCCTGACCCTGCCGGGGGAGATGGGTGAACGCTTCAAGGCCATAGCGTTCACCCGGAATTTCACGGAGCCATTGATGGGGTTTCAATTCATCGACCAAGAGGACCAGTTATGGAGGTAACAACATGTCTGAAAGCGCATTCAAAACCCGTTCGTCACTCATTGCATCCTTCCCTGGATGCAACCCTACGGGCGGCTATCGCCGTGCAAATCGGCTGTCCTGCCGATTTGTCCTGCGAATGCAGGAATCCAGTCAACAAAATTACTCCTTTTAATTATTGACGAGCTACCCGGTGGACATCCTGCATGCAATCATCCTGGGCCTGATCCAGGGGTTGACCGAGTTCCTGCCCATCAGCAGTTTGGCCCACCTGATCCTGCTGCCGAAGCTGATGGAGTGGGCAGACCAGGGCCTGCTGTACGACGTGGCCGCGCACTTCGGCAGCCTGCTTGCGCTGCTCATCTATTTCAGGAAAGACCTTGCGCGCATGGGCGCCGGGTGGGTCAACTCGTTCAGCGCCGGGAGAAACCGCGATGCAGACATGGTGTGGTTCCTGGTGATCGCTACCATACCGATCTGTCTGGCCGGTCTGCTGTTTCATGATGTTACCGGTCTCCTGCGCGATCCCCTGGTCATTGCCCCTGCGACAATCCTGTTCGCCCTGGTCCTCTGGTGGGCGGACCGCTATGGCAGACGCCAACGGGACGTGGATGATTTCCGTATCCGGGATGCCGTGGTCATCGGGTTGTTCCAGGTTCTGGCCATCATCCCCGGCACTTCACGCTCGGGCATTACCATTACCGCGGGACTGATGCTGGGGCTGAAGAGGGAAGACGCCAGCCGTTTTGCCTTCCTGCTGGCAATTCCGGTGATCCTGCTGGCCTCAGGTTATGAACTGCTGAATGTTTCTGTCTCCGCAATACAGGTGGATTGGACTGCCCTGTTCACGGTCACTGCCGTCTCGTTCATCAGCGCCTGGCTGACAATCCACTGGTTCCTGAAACTGGTAGAACGCACCGGAATGCTGCCTTATGTCATCTACCGGCTGTTCCTGGGCGCTGTGTTATTCGCATTGTTTTTGTAACACAGAAATCGAGCGCCCCAAATTCCATTCTAACTTGGAAAAAGCTGCAATTTGCGCCTGTTATTGCCAAAACGCGTCTCAAAATGGCAATTGACATGCCATTTTTCCATCACCCGGCAGGATTCATGGCTTAAGAAAGACCTCATCAACAGGCACCTGCATCCCGCTGGCAAGCCCGTTATTCTGTTGCGCCAGGGCGATGACCGCGAGCAGTTCCCCGTACTGCGCCTCACTCATGCCCTTGCCGAAAGCCGCGCTGGTATGGGAATGTACGCAGTATTCGCAGGCATTTGCCACCGAGACCGCGATGTAGATCATCTCCTTGGTGACCGCATCGATCTCCCCCGGCGCCATCACTTCCTTGCCGGCGGACCAGACCCGTTCCAGTAAAGCCGGGTGATTGGCCAGGGCCTTCCAGAAGTTGTTTATAAAATCGGTCTGCCGGGTCCGCCGGATATCATCATAGATGGCTCTCACCTGAGCGTCCGCGTCCTCGTATTCAACCAGTTTTACCGTAGACATGTAGTGACCCCTTTTTATGGAAACTATGGGATTATAAATCAGCGCAGGATAGAAAAGAGTTCATTGGTCTTTGGACGTAGAAATAATCCAGTCCACTATGACGGAACCATCTGATAGTAAAGGTAAAGTATTTCATAATGAGGCGTCGCATTATGCTTGGATTGCGCTTTTCTTGCCTGAAAACAGGTTTAAGGGGAAATAACAGGTGTAAGCGGTATATAAACTGAATGGAAACAGATAGTTAGGGTGGTCTGACCCCATTTATTCCAGGTTCGCCATGATCACATTTCTGGCGTCCCCAGAAAGGTTCTGGAGGGGCGACCGACCTGCCGGATACGGGAGATTTTGTGGTATAGTCAGAAGTTGATATGAACAACTATGACAGCATTGTGGATGCTATTCTGGCAGCGTATCCGGATACCCTGGCGATTTACCTCTTCGGTAGCTGGGGGACACCCTACCAGCGCACCGACAGCGACCTGGACATCGCCGTGCTGCTGCCCCATGACATTGCCGTTGACGTTGACTTAATGAACTGGGCGACGCTTAACGGTGAATTATCATACGTCTCGCGTACTGATTACGTGGATCTCGTCAATCTCCAAACGGCAGCCACAGGCATCCAGGCAGAGATCATCAGCACTGGAAAGGTAGTGTTCTGCCGGGATGATGATGCACGGGTAGAATTCGAAGCGCATGTCCTGTCCATGCATCAGGATTTGAATATACAGCGTGAGCCACTATACCAGGACATGATGGCCGGCAGCAGGGCGACGCAACCATGAGCGAAGTATTGTCTCACAAACTGGCAGACCTGAAGGAATGTATTGAAAGGATACGGGAAGACTGGAGACGCCCTTCCGACATGCCCTTTGAACAGGACCGGGTTAAACGACAGCTCATTATCATGAACCTGCAGCTTGCCTTCCAAAACCTGTTGGATATGGCCAACCACCTGGTGCGGGTCAAGCAAATCGGCTGGCCCAAGAACAGCGCTGAAACCTTCGATCTGCTGGAAAAAGACGGATTGATCACTGCTGAAATGAAAACCAGACTGCAAGCAGGCATGGGCATGCGCAACATCATGGTGCACAGGTACAAGAAAATTGATCTCGCAAAGGTTAAGGGCGTGGTTGAAAATCACCTGGATGACCTGCTGGATGCCGGACAGACATTGTTTCGCCAAGGTCCGAAATCAATCTCCTCGCAGACTGTACCTCTTGATGGTGACGAGCCAGTAAAGCCCGGTTGAGACGGCGGTATCGACTGGTCTGGAGTTACGGCAGTAACGATTGTATTTGTTGGAGATTATCATGACTGGCCGAGAACAGACTTTCAGCCCGGATTGGGCGTCTCCACCAGGCGATACGATTGTTGACTTAATGGAAGAAAAGGACTGTACCAAGGCAGAGTTGGCAAGACGTCTCGGCTTCAGCACCGGATACCTGAAGCAGCTTCTCAAGGGCAACATTCCGATAACACAAGATAGCGCACTACGGCTGGAGCGTGTGCTGGGCTCAACCGCGAAATTCTGGTTGAACAGGGAAGCCATATACCGTGAGCGTTTGGCGGAATTGGATTTACAACAACATTATCGAAGCCGGGTGGGTTGAAATCACTCGGCCAAGCGGTGGACCAGTTGCAGGAGGTGGCATCTCACAAGAACATCTGCCATTTTCTGTCTAACATCAGGACTGAAAAGGATTGACTATAAGGATGTCGTGATAGGTCTGGCCCGGGTTGAAATCCTCCGAAATAATCTGTGTACAACCAGCCTTCTCCGCAGCGGCTATTATCAGGGCGTCCCAGTAGGAAATCCGGTAGCGGTTGCAGGTGCCCACCGCCCGTTGCACCAATCCCAGGTCAATCTCCATGACCGGCAGGGTAGTAAACAAGGAAATTGCTTCCCTGACCACCTCTTCCGGGAGCGGGTTTGAAGCGCGCCGGGTCGTAGCATTGTAAAATTCGCCCAGAACCTGTGCTGATACGACCCCATTTTCGTTGGTAATGGCATCAGCAAGCAACTCGAAGGCTCGTTCCTGCTTGTCCGGGTCTCGCCGGTCGTATGCATAGACGAGAATATTGGTGTCAAAAAATACCTTATCGGTTGTAGCGATTAAGTCGGTCTTCATAGAGGTCGTCCCTGGTCCATGTGCGCGGTCCGAGGTCGCGGCCATGCCGCCCGATTGATTCTTTAAGCGCAGCAACACGCTCCTGCTTAACGCCGGCATCGCTTTTAGCGACAGCAGTCAGGTAGTCCCGCACCATGGCCGTCAACGTCGTATTCTTGTCAATGGCTATCTTGCGCACTTTCTTCATGATCTCTTCGTCAATACTCAGCGTAATATTCATATTGTCATGCCCTGGCTCAAAATTCACATATTAAGTGAAAACCATAATAAGGGTAATGCTGGCGATAAGTCAAGGTTTTTAACAAGCTCTTGACGCTTTCAGTGTAAAGACAAAAGCGGACAATTCTATTTGTTGCTAACAGTTATTGTAGCGCGCCCCGGTTGACTGGGCAGTACTAACGAGTGTGTCGCTCATGAAATCAGACTCTGAACAGGCGTAATTGTCGCGTGTTGTCCCTCGCAAAGCTCGGATGTAAAATAAATATCTAACCTTTTTGAAAAGTTGAGCCGTGATAAACTTGATCGACGAAAGCAACTTACAACACCTCGCTCGCCTGCTACGAAAACGCAACGCAAACGAGGTCGCAATTACCCGAGTTATTGGCAGAGCGGCTCTACTCGGCCATATTGGGGAATACATTGCCAGCCAGATATTCTATGTTGATTTGGGGCAGTCAGCGGTCCAACCAGGCATTGATGGTCATTTCAAGTCCGGTCCGCTTGCAGGACAATCGGTCAACATAAAAATGTATAGCAAGAGAGAAGGGAAGCTTGATGTCTATCCGGAATATCTGCCGGACTATTACCTGGTGCTGACAGGTCCCAAGTATGTGGCTAGGAATTCCAAGGGAACCGCCCGTCCTTGGGGCATCAATGAAGTGTTTTTATTCGAAGCCAAACCGCTCATTGAGCGGCTTCGCCAGCGTGACGTGAAATTGGGTATTGGAACAAGCGTTAGGGAAGAGGAATGGATGGCTGCTCGGATTTATCCTCATACTCCCGATGCCCCATTGGTACTCACCAGCACCCAGCGGGATAGCATTCGTCATTTTGAGTTATCCAGTCGATGAGAGTTCTTCTTAGCAATACGAGCGCCTGTTTTTAGCGAAAAGGTTTTTTATCCAGCACAATGTTTTATGGATCAAAGAGGACTCCTGTTAGCTAATCTATATATTCTCAAGATTTAAGTTTAACAAGAGATACTCCCATCATTGTGGAAGGAAGGATTGAGACCATTACAAATTAAAGAGAATTTGCCACCGGAAATTTATAATTTCGTAGAACCCCAAGCCATCGCTGATATGCTTTGCCAGATTCAGGAAGAATTTGCCAAAAATATGAAGGAAAGAAATGATTGAATGACAGGAATTTTTTTGAAAATAATTTTTAGAGAGAAACAAGGGACGTATAGTACAACTATAAGATGCGATCTATATTGTTTACCTGCGTCTGCCTGCTCTTATCCATAACCATATATTCTTACAGCCAAGGCCTGACTCAGGAGGAAAGGCTTAAATTGCTCGATGATGAGCATTTTGTTAGTGAGCTAAAAGCACTTCAAGAAAAGACAGCCGAACAAATGGCCTTATGTATGGATAGTCCTATTCAGATAAATCGTGACGTGTGCGGTAAAACGGCTATGTATCACCTTAACTGCCTTCTGAGAGGATTATATGAGGAAGGAGATGTATATGACCTTATGGCAGACTGTGTGCGGGTTCCACTTCGCATTACAATAGAATCTTGAAAGAGGAAATAAGGTCAGAGTTGTAATTACTGGAATATCCTGGCTCTGAACCACTTGACTGTAACAATACAGTCTGCTAGACTACTTCTATACACTGAATTGTTACAGTCAAAGAGGTAGTCAAGATGGCTCAAGTTGAACAATTGCTACAACGAAGCCCCACCGTCGCCAGTTCACTGATCCCTGTGATTTTCAATATATTCAGCCAGTGGGGGCTGACCGGCGCGCAACAGATGCTCTTGTTGGGCCTCAGCAACGAGAAAACCCTGTACAACTGGAAACGCCAGCCCGAGAAAACCAAGCTGACCAGGGATTTGCTGGAACGCACCAGCTATATCCTGGGGATCTATAAATCCCTGCAGATCCTGCTGCCTGACCCGACGCTTGCCGATCAATGGCTGTCATCGCCCAACGACAACCCGCTGTTCAACGGCGCCGCGCCGCTGGAACGTTTGTTAGCCGGGCAGGTGTTTGATCTGGCCGTCGTCAGGAATTTTCTCGATGCCGAGCGCGGTGGTTGATGGTCGATATCGCTGCGTTGCCGACATGCCGTGTCAGCGATCAGGTTTACCGGGTCATTTCGTCACGGTATCCCCAGATCAGCCTGTTCGAGCGCGTTTCCGGGCCGGAGCACTGGAACGTACTCTATGCAGTAGAGTCATTGACCAATCTCAGGCTGCGCGACGAAGTGGGCGATATTCGCCTGGTGGCGCCGGAAGACCGCGTTTACGGTGACGGCGCCTCCTGGATCATGGCCGCATTTACTCACCCACCGGTCGATGGGCGCGGTGGGCGGTTCAACAAGGATTTCGGTATCTATTATTGTTCTGCTGATGAGTCAGTCGCCGTTGCAGAATCCGCCTACCATCGAGAGCGTTTTCTCAGAGACTCGCATATCGAACAACTCTTGCTGGAAATGCGTATGATTCGCGCCCTGCTGGGTCCTGTGGATTTGCATGACCTGCGCCACCTGGAGGATGATGCCATATACGATCCTTATAACTACACGGAGGCGCAGCAACTTGGCTATGCGCTACGGGAAACCGGGAGTTACGGTGTTCACTATCGGAGCGTAAGAGCAGACGGTGAATGCTTCGGTGTAATGAGACCTAAGGCGTTATCCGATGCCATCCACTGGCGTTATCTGCGTTTCCGCTTTCATCAGGGAATAATCATCGACGTTGAATCGCTTGATGATGGTGACAGGAGATGACACACTCAATCGGAATTATCCGCCCTTGCTATACAGGAGGCAGGGAACATTGGCCCGGATTTCCCGCCAGGTAACGTGATGCACTCCGAACGGAAGTCGACGCTGTCTCCAGAGGCGCAAGCCGTCGGCCGGCGCATCAAGGGATTGCGGGATTTCCTGGCGCTGCTGGATGAGAACGGCCAACTGGCGGTGTGGGAAGAGGAAGTCCTGCCGGAGCCGGACATCCGCAATGTCTCCGTGGCCGCAGGCCGCGATGCCATGCACGGTCCGGCGGTGCTGCTCAACAACATCAGGGGCTACCCCGGCAAACAGGTCGTGGTAGGAGTGCACGGCAGTTTCACCAACCTGGCCCTGCTGATGGGGCAGCCGAAAGGCACGTCGGTCAAGGAGCTGTTCTACGAGATGGTGAACCGCTGGGGGTGTGACGAACCGTTAATCGAGCGGGTGGACCCGAACGCTGCGCCAGTGCGCCGTAACCGGGTTGAAGACGACATCAACCTGTACGAGTTGTTGCCCCTGTACCGTATTAATGAATACGACGGGGGGTTTTATATCGACAAGGCGAACATGGTGAGCCGGGACCCGTCTGACCCGGAGAATTTCGGCAAGCAGAACGTGGGGATATATCGTATCCAGGTACATGGACCGGATATGTTCAGCCTGGATGCGGTGCCGTCCCACGACATGGGGCAGCACATACGGATTGCGGAGCGGGAGCAGGCCGAGCTTAACATCGCGGTGATGATTGGTAATCATCCTGCCTTGGCGATGTTTGCGGGGACGCCGGTGGACTACGATGAATCCGAGTACGCCTATGCTTCGCAGATGATGGGGGCGCCGCTGGAGCTGACCACGTCCGGCAACGGGCTGGATATCCTGGCCAACTCGGAGCTGGTGATCGAGGCGCAGATGGTCAACAACGAACGTATCCTCGAGGGCCCGTTCGGTGAGTTTCCCGGCACCTACAGCGGGGTGCGCCGGTTGAACGTATTCCGGGTGACGGCCGTGTCATACCGGGACGATCCCATCTTTGAGAGTTTGCACATCGGCAGTAAAAGCTGGTGTGAACACGACACACTCCTGGGCATCAACACCTGCGCGCCCATATATAACCAGTTGAAACAGAGCTTTCCCGAGATCGTTGCGGTCAATGCGTTATACCAGCACGGCCTGACTGCGGTCATCGCGGTGAAGAACCGCTTTGCCGGTTTTGCCAAATCCGTCGCCCTGCGCGCGCTGGGCACGCCTCACGGCCTGATGTACCTGAAGAACCTCATCATGGTCGATGCCGACATCGACCCGTTTGACCTGAACCAGGTCATCTGGTCGTTATCCAATCGCACCCGGGCCGATGACATTATCGTGTTGCCGAACATGCCGCTCAGCGATGCGGACCCGTCGGCGGAGATCGGCGGCAAAGGGCACCGGTTGATTATCGATGCCACTTCCTATATGCCGCCGGATCCGATCTCCGTCAACAACAACCTGGTGGAATCACCCGCCGGCGCGGAAATCGAGGACCTTCAGCGCAGGCTTGACGAGTTGCGCAGGAAGTAACCCCCTCGCCTTATTGTCCCAGGCCGAATTCGCGCAGGCGTTGCCGGTAGGCGTGGCTGACATTGTCCGCCGGCAGATGGATCTCATGCCGGGCATCCAGGGGCAGGTCCGGCACTGCGAGGTGCCGGAGAACGCCTATATCTTCCTGGTTAATGATATCCCAGCCGTTCAGCAGCGACCTGCGGGCGTCATCGACATCACGGGTGTCGATACTGAACTGGAATACCCTGCATTCATCGGCGCCGCGCGGGCTGGGTATGTTACAGGTGCGCTGGTCGCCGCCGGTCGGATCGTGCACGGTAAAATCGATGGCGAACGGCAACACCACCCGGTAGGTGAACACGACATCCCGCGGCGTGCTGCCGAACGGCACCTCGGTGTACTCGGCGGTTTGGATTATTCCGTCCTCCGTGTGTTCGATATTTCCGGGGTTTATGACATTATTCGCATCGCCGCCGAGGGACTCCGAGTGGATATGGGGCAGGTGCGCCAGGTCGATGAAATTCTCCATCTGCCGCGCCGCGGAAACAGGCCAGATACGCGCCTTTACGAACAGCAGCTTGCCGGCATCCTGGTCTTCGTCCCTGAACAGTTCCGGCACGTTCTGGTCGGTTTCCTGCGCCAGGCTGGTCCACACCAGGCCGTAACGGCGCTTCACGGGGAACGACGTCAGGCGCCAGGTGACAGGGAGCTTCGCTCCGGGGTCAACCGAAGGTGCGAATATACATTGCCCCCCGGTATTGAAGACCAGACCGTGGTACATACACTTGATCCCATCCTCCACGATGCTGCCGGCGCTGAGTTTGATGTGTCGGTGCGGACAACGGTCCAGGGCAACGCCAATCTCATCCCCGGTGCGGAAAATGACCAGGTCCACATCCAGGAGCTTCGCCGCGACGGGCGTATCTTCGACCTCGTGCTCATAGGCGATTGGATACCAGAATTGTGATAACACACCCCAGTCGTTTTCGGAAATCCCCGAAGCTTGCGGGCGTAGCAGGAACGGCAGGTTGACAGATGTGGATATGAACATGTTGCTCTCTGGAGGTTACGTGGTTTGTTTTTCCTGTTTGATCAATTTCTTCAGTATATTCCGGGCATGTACCGCTGACGTATCGCCGGGCAGGGCAACCGGCCTGGGTTTTCTGGCCATAATATCCGTGTTCCCGCCCAGTCTCCGCTGCACCGCTTCCAGCATCGGCGCATCCTCCGCGTCGAAAGCCTGGCTCACGATCTCCAGGTGCGCGTCGTCGGTGACTGTTGATTCCGAGGCTTTTATACCGCTGCCCCAGAAATAATGGGTGCTCGTTTCATTGGCCGGTGTCACGATGTGTGGCGCAATGTTGATGAAGCCTTCACCTTCGGTCACCTTCATGCCGTCAACACCGATGAAGATCCTCAATTCCAAGGTACAGGGCGGATTCCAGCGCATGGACTCGAAAATATCGACCATCTTGCCCCTGGTTTGGGGCCATAAGATATCCGTAAATTCCGATCCTCGATAGGGGGGCACCAGGTAGTCCGAATACACGGTATCGCCTTCGACCCTGTATTTGTATTCCGGCCTCCAGTCCGCGCCGAAGCCGGGGTGAAGATAGGGCGAATGGAACAGGTCCAGCAGGTTGTCGGTTACCAGTTCGTAGTGTGCATTCACCTGGCTGGACCCGAACACGAAGCGGTAATCGCCGTCCGCCAGTTCAGGATAGCGGATGATCCGGTCCGGGTCGGCCCTGTCCCGGTCGCCCATCCAGATCCACAGGATTCCGTCCTGCTCGACCATGGGGAATGACTGCACCTGCGCAGACGGCGGCAGCCTGCCAGTCCACGGGTTATGGGTACAGCGGCCGTCTCCGGCAAAGCGCAAGCCGTGATAACCGCATTGAATTTGACCCTCCACCAGCGTACCGCGCGATAACGGCGCAAACCGGTGTGGACACATGTCGTACAGCGCCGCGGGCGAGCCGCCTGCGTCCCTGAACATGACAACCGGCGTTTCCAGGAATTCCCTGGCCACAGGCGTATCCTGCAGGTCTTTTGCCCAGCCCGCCATGTACCAGGCATTGTTAAGATAACTGTTCACGATAGTTGCCGGTCATTAATCCGTTTTGCGCCCGGGCGACCCCGCTGGCAGGGTAACCGCTGGCCCTACTCCACCGGCATACTGGCCGGGGCATCGCTGTCCTTGATAAAGAAGACCAGGATCTTTGCCGGCTCCGTATCACTGGCGTTGTTCGCGACGGTGTGGATATCGTCCGGGTTTTCGTAGAAGGTTTGTCCTGCCGTAAGGGTCTTTGCTTCACCACCTTGCACCTGCATGACTACGGAACCTTCCAGTACGTAAACAAAGGTATGGGCATTGTGGCGATGCGGGGCGGACACTTCCCCGGGCGCAAATTCCACGGTCAATAGCTGGCCGGCCTTGCCTGGCATATCCGCCAGGTCCTGCTTGAACAGCATGGCGACTTCCGCGCTTGTGGCGGGGTATGACAATATGATAATGCCGCCAAGCAGCACTGGGAATACCGCCGAAAAATGATGCTTTTTCATGATTTCCTCCCGTTGTTAACTGTGTGTCTAATGCAGGCGGGCGTGTGAATAATTACTCTTGCATAATAAGGTTGCAGGTGGTATTGATCCTGTAAAGAACAATTCCTCGTACAAGGAGGTTACTTATGTCACGCACCCGTAAGTATTCAGGTATTGCAGGATTGCATGTGAAATCAATTATAACCACATTCTCACTGGCCGTTCTTGTTTCTGCATCAAGTAGTCCTGTTTTTTCCCAGGAAACATCGTCTGCCGTGCGCGGTATTGTTTCCGACCAGGGCGGCGAGCCGATTTCCGGCTCTACAGTGGTTGTGCGCAATGAACAGACGGGGCTTACCAGGACTGTCTCGACAAACAGGGAAGGCGAGTTCAGCATTCGTAACCTGCCGGTCGGCGATAATTATTCTGTTTCAGTCACGGGCAGCGGTTATGCGGACAGGAAAACGCAAAATCTGCCGTTGCGCCTGGGTCAGACACTTGACCTCAAGGTCACTCTCTCAGCCGCTGATCAAATAGAACACATGCTGGTGGTGGCAGAAGCGCCGGTTGCAAACCGCGTGGCTGTCGGACCGAATGCCACTTTCAGTCTGGAGCAGCTTGAAACCTCTCCGGCGATAAACCGGAACATCGCCGATGTGCTGCGCGCGGATGCGCGCATCTACGTGGACGAATCCAGGGGTGATATTAATGCCGTCCAGTGCGGCGGCAAAAATTCACGCTTCAACAGCCTGACTGTTGACGGCGTGCGCATGAATGATTCCTTTGGCCTGAATTCCAACGGCTATCCCACCGAGCGGATGCCATTTTCCTATGACGCCATCAACCAGGTCTCTGTTGAACTGGCGCCATTCGACGTTGAATACGGCGGTTTCACTGCCTGTAACATCAATGCCGTTACCAAGTCCGGGGGCAGCCGCTTCAGCGGTTCCCTGTTTTTCGATTACACCAGCGACGATTTGCGCGGGGATTCTCTCGAAGGCGATGATATTCAGACCGGCGATTACAGCGAAAAACGCTATGGCATCAACGTCGGCGGTCCCATTATTGCAAACAGCCTGTTCTTCTTTGTCGCCTATGAAAAACTCGAAGGCGCCAACCTGTTCGACCGGGGCCCCGCCGGTTCCGGCGCGGTGAATGAAATCAACGTTTCCCGGGAGGAACTGGACGAAATCCTCGCTATTGCCCGCGACCGCTACCAGTACGACCCGGGGACGATCCCGACCAGCATGGGTAATGCGGATGAAAAAGTGCTGGTGAAGCTGGACTGGCACATGACTGGTACGCAGCGCCTCTCCGTTACCTGGAACTACAACGACGGCCATAACTTCGTCCAGTCCGACGGCGACAACAACGAGTTTGAATTTTCCAATCACTTGTATGAACGCGGCGCGGAGTTGAATTCCTGGGTGGCGTCGCTGTATTCGGACTGGACCGATAACTTTTCCACGGAATTGCGCGTGGGCTACCTGAAACTCGACAACCGGCAGATTTCCGTGGGAGGGACGGATTTCGGGGAAATCCGCGTTGAACTCGACGCGGTGGACGTGTACCTGGGGGGTGATGACAGCCGCCAGGCCAACAAGCTGGATTATGATGTACTGACTGCCGCCCTGAAAGCCAAGTACGACCTGTATGGACATGAGCTCACGTTCGGCGTGGAAACGGAATCCCTGGATATTTTCAACATGTTCGTCCAGCACACTGAAACGGAGATTCGTTTCGGTGGTATCGAGAATTTCCGCAATGGTTATGCGGCTGCGATTTACTATAACAATGCGCCTTCCAACGACCCGGCCGATGCCGCAGCCGATTGGGGCTACGCGCTGAACACCGTTTACGGTCAGGATGAGTTCAGGCTGGGGGACAGGTTGACCGTCATCGCGGGGCTGCGTTACGACTGGTACAGCTCCAACGACAAACCGGGCGAGAATGCGGATTTTGTTGCCGACTACGGCTTCTCGAACGCCACCAGCCTGGATGGTGAAGGGTTGCTTCAACCCCGCTTCGCCTTCACCTGGGAACACTCCGATGTCCTGACCGTGCGCGGCGGCGCCGGCCTCTACACGGGCGGCAACCCGAACGTCTGGTTGTCCAACAACCACTCCGCCAACAACGTGCTGCAGTTCGGACAACGCGGCCGATCTTTCGGCTATACCGACGGTTCCCGGTCGCTGTTTGACGCTGACGTGGTGTACCGCGGCCTGGAAGAGGGCGTGCCGGCGGGCCCGGGTTACGGCATCCCGGCGGAGTTATATGATGCGGTGGCCGGGGGCATGGGCGACAACTTCGAGATTAATTACCTTGACCCTGGCTTTGACCTTCCCTCGGAGTGGAAATTCGCGCTGGGCGCGACCTGGCATACTGAAAGTGAATACGTGTTTACTGCCGATCTGCTGTACACACACGGTCAGGACAGCGCCATTGTCAAACGCGGCGACCTTGAACAGGTCGGCGCCACGGCAGAAGGCTATCCAATCTATAATTCCGTTCGCGAACCCAGCTTTGTGCTGACCAACAGCAGCAAGGGCAACCGTTCGTTTGTTGCGTTTTTTTCGGTTTCCAGGGCTTACGAAAACGGGTTTGACTGGACCCTGGGTTACTCCTGGACGGACGCCGAGGATGTCCAACCGATGACCAGTTCCGTCGCGTTCTCAAACTACCAGAACCGGGCGTTCTTCGACCCCCAGGAAGAGGTGTTGTCCACGTCCAACTACACTATCGCCCATCGAATCACCGCCACCGCCGGTTGGGAACGGGCATTCTTTGGGGACAACCTGACGAGAATATCCCTATACGGTTCCATGAATGAAGGAGCGCCTTACAGCTATGCCTTTGACGGCACCATTGATCCATATAACTTTACTCCTTACCTGGACTTCCGCAACAATGTGCTGGCGCCGGGCGATAAACGTAATGCCAATGCGGGTTCATGGTGGGAGAAGATAGATTTGCGCGTGGAACAACAGCTTCCCGGCTTCGTCAAAGGAAACAAAGCCTCTGCCTTCCTGGTGATAGACAACCTGACCAACCTGCTGAACGATGACTGGGGAATCCTGCGCCAGGTGAATTTCCCCGGCAACGTGGAACGCGGCGCGGAGCCCGAATCACGCCGGGGTGATGCTTCCCGTTTTGAAGTGCGGGCCGGCGTAAAATATACGTTTTAGTGGAATGGGGTCAGGTCGCACAATGCACACCTGGATTGTTGGGGTCAGAGTAAAAATTCTGACGAATTTCTTACTCTGACCCCTGGATCACTCCACTTCCTGTGCCTTGACCTCTTTGATCGCCTCAAGCCGTTGCGCGCGTATGTAGTCCGCGATCCCGGCCCCTTTCAGGCCCTGTATGTCCTCTGAATTTGTGGTAACGGCCAGGCAGGCTTCACGGTATTTCCTGAACAGGTCGGCTTGCGGGTAGTCCTGTTGCTCCATGCCCTTGCGCCCGCGCGCGTCGGCGGTGCAGGCGAGCAGAAAGAGGTCGAACCGTTCCGTCCGGCGCAAGGCGTCCAGTCCTTCCAGCGCGCGCAGGACTGTGGCCGGTTTCAGTTCCCGGATGCGGTGGCAATGCAGGTGGTAGCGCGACACCAGTACGGCAAGGTCCCTGTACCTGTTGGGGATGCGCAGTCGGTCACAAAGGTTGTTGATCAACGCCACCCCGCGTTCTTCATGTCCGTGATGTTTGGGCAGGACCTGCTGTGGCGTTGTGCCCTTACCGAGGTCGTGCACCAGGGCGGCGAAACGCACTTCGGGATCGCCGGCGATCGCCGTCGCCTGTTCCAGCACCATCAGCGTGTGCACGCCGCTGTCGATTTCCGGATGATGGCGTTCCGGCTGCGGGACCCCGAACAGCCGGTCGATTTCGGGAAACAGTTTTGCCAGCGCAGCGCATTCCCGCAGCACCTCAAAATAGCGCCGCGGCTGCGCCGTTTGCAATGCTTTCTCCGTTTCCGTCCAGACGCGCTCCGGCGCCAGGGTCTCCAGTTCATCCGTGGCGCTGATTTCCTTCAGCAGGGACTGTGTCTCCCCGGCAATGGCGAAATTGAATTGAGCGGCGAACCTGGCGACCCGCAGCACCCGCAGCGGGTCTTCGACAAACGCGGCCGAGACGTGGCGGATGATCTTTTCCTCCAGGTCTTTGCGGCCGTTGAACGGGTCGATCAGGTTGCCGTTCCCGTCCCTCGCGATCGCATTGATGGTGATGTCCCGCCGTTCCAGGTCCTGCTCCAGGGTAACCTCTTCCGAGGTGTCGAAGGCAAACCCCGTGTAACCCGGCCCGGTCTTGCGCTCGGTGCGCGCCAGGGCGTACTCTTCCCCGGTTTCAGAGTGGATAAAAACGGGGAAGTCCCTGCCGACCGCCTTATATCCCAGGGCGGTCATCTGTTCCGGAGTAGCGCCGACAACAACCCAGTCGCGGTCCTTTACATCGAACCCCAGAAGTTCGTCCCGTACCGCGCCGCCGACCTGATAAATCTGCATGAGAGCCGGCCGGTCCGGAGGTTTACAGCGCCTCCAGGTAATCGATCATGCGCTTTCGCTGGGCCGCGTCCGGCACACGCCCCGTCCCGCCGGCCATGTTGTCCAGGATGTGTCTGACCTTGCTGGTGGCCGGTATGATGCAGGTCACGGCCGGGTGGCCGGCGATGAACTTGAGGAAAAACTGTCCCCAGCTAGTGCAATCGATCTCCCCGGCCCAGTCCGGCAGGGGTTTGCCCCTTACTTTCCTGAACAGGCTCCCCCCCTGGTAGGGGCGGTTGATGATGGTGGCGATGCCCCGGTCGTGCGCCAGCGGCAGCAGGCGCTCGTCAGTCAACCTGTTGGCGGCGCTGTAAGTCAGTTGAACAAAATCCAGCGGTTCCGTCTTCATGATGGTCTCCAGTTCGTCATGGTAACGGCCGTGCGAAGTCGTGATGCCCAGGTAACGGATGCGTCCCTGTTCCTTCCACTCTTTCAGGGTCTTGAGATGGACCTTCCAGTCGCGCAGGTTGTGGATCTGCATGAGATCCATTGTCTCGACCCCCATGAGGCGCATGGATTCGTTCATCTGGCGAATGCCCGCTTCCCGCCCATCGGTCCAGACCTTGGTGGCGGCGAAATATCCGGCGGTGTTTTGAGTGGTTTTGAGCAGTTCGCCCACGATGCCTTCCGCGGGACCGTACATGGGCGATGAGTCGATCATCTGGCCGCCGTGGTCGAAGAACGCCTGCATGACTTCACCAAGCTGTTCCAGGGGCGTGGAATGGGAAAAGGTGCTGTAGGTGCCCATTCCCATGATCGAAATTTCCTCGCCGCTCGACGGGATAACGCGCTTGATCACGTCATTGGTCATGGCAGATAACATTCCCGGCATAACTCCGACTGCAGCGGGTAAGGCGCAGGCATGTTTGATGAAGTTGCGCCGCGAGAGCGTGATGTGTTTCATTCCGGTTCACCAGGGTTATTCGGGCCGCCGTGCAGGCGGTCCTGATCATAGGCATTCCCGATGAATACTGCCACGATTGCCCATAACAACGCAATACCCGCGCCGATCAGTCCCATGCCCGCCAGGCCCAGGCCGAAACCCGCGGCCAGGCCGGTGTACGCCCAGCCGCTCAGCATGTCGCCGCCCCGGTAAACCACGATGTCGATGACCGGTTTCGTCCTGAAGCGCGTTTCCCGGCTTACCTGGGTGAAGAGCATCTCCCTGCCGGGCCGGGTAACGGCGTAGTTGCCGGCGCGGCGCACGACCTGCAGGCCCATCAGCACCGGCAGCAGCGGAGAGATCGCCACGACCAGCCAGCCGGCGACAATGACGACGGGGATTATCGACAAGGTAACGCTCAACCCGAAGCGCACGGCCAGGCGGTTGGTGGCGAACATGGCCGTAACCACGGCCAGCGAATTGACGATCAAGTCCATCATGCCCCAGTATTGCGCGCGGGTTGCGCGATCGAATTCGGCCAGCATGTTCTTCAGTTCGAAATATACAAACGTGCTCATAGCCGTGTACAGCAGGATGAACAGGCCGATTCCCAGCAGGTAACGGTTGCTGAAGAAATCGGCGAAACCGGCAAGGGGATTGCCTCCCGTGGTTATCCAGGAGGAATCAGCGGCGCCGGCCTGCCCGGCGCGTAGGTCTTCCTGCTTCAGTTTCTCCAGGTACGCAATCAGCGGAATGATGAGCAGCAACAGCGCGGCAGCAAGCAGAATGAGGTTATATACACCCAGGGTCGCTGAGAAAAACACCGGGAAGACAGGCCCGGCAACGGCGCCGATACTGGCGCCGGAAGCGATAAACCCGAACAGTCTTTTCCCCTGGTCCTTTGAGAACGTGTCCGCCATGAAACTCCAGAACACGGAAACGTGGAACAGGCTGAAGACGCTGAGCCAGACGTAAAACGTCTTGTCGATATACACCGGGTTGTCCATCATGTGCGTGCCCAAGTAGAACGCCAGGAACGACAGGGAGAAAAAACCGTACACGCCCGGGACGATGCGCCGGAACCTGATCCTGGCAATAACGCTGCCGTAGATGACGACAACGACCATGCTGATGAGGAAGGTGGACGTCCACAACCAGCTTAATTCGGCGTCGGACCAGTCGCTTGCCATCGCGTCGCGGACGGGGCGCAGGGTGTAATACGCCACCATGAGAGTGAACACGAAGATGAATGACGTGAATGCAGCCCTGATCTCATGGGCTTCGATTTTCAGCAGCAGTTTTACGTAATGTCTCATGGGAATACCTGGGGTCCGAGTAAAATTATTCGATATGTAGTGGTTAAGTATAGGTTTCGACAATTTTACTCTGACCCCACCATTCATCACCTGTCAGCCAAGTACGCCGGCACGATGCTCTCGATGACCGCGGGCGTAATGCCCAGTTCGTCGAACGCGTTGCACCGGCACACGGCATCTACCCGCATTGATCGGTAATTGTCCGTCGAGAACGGCTGCTCGAGACCGATTGCATGGAGGACGAAACCGGCCAGGTCGAAAGCCAGTCCCTGCATCCTGGCGACAAAATTGGGCAGGGGCACGACTATCCCGTTACGGTCGGTACACCTGGCGCTGAACTCGACCAGTTCCTGCAGCAAACCTTGATCAATACTTTATCTGGTCATTGTAAGGAAATCATTATCGCCCGAAGCTTCGTCTACCGGAGCAATGCCAAGAATGGTTTTGCGGGCAAGTTGTCGCGCTTCGTTTTTATGATTAATTACTGACGTAACATTTTCTACAATCTCTTTTTTAGCTTCTTCACTTTTCGGAACAGGCAATATAAGTTCGTGAATCCGGCCCCCAAGCGTATCAATTATGTCCTGCGTAAACCGCTTGGCGAATATCTGTTCCTTAACGATAGGGCTGGAAAGAACGGCAAGCAGTAAGAAAGGGTGAAGAATTTCGTGATTGTTTGTACGAATTTTATAGATATGACTTTGATATACGATTTTTGTGTCATATTTGCCCACTAATGCGCACGCGCCAACCAGGTATGTCCCATCACGAACCATCAGTATATCGTTCTCTTGAACATCCTGTTTGTCCTTCATCTCTTCATAGATTGCTTCGGACAGCCCATGTTTCGGGTCAAGTTTAATCTCCCAATTGGCAATCTCTGAGGTGCGGATAAACGGTATATTTCCGGTTCCATAAGCGAGTTTGCCTACCTCATGACCAGTGGATATGGAAATTATCCCTTGGTCCACAAGGTCTCGAAATATGTGCAACTCGTGAGTATCCCGGAGCTTTTCCAGTTTCTTTGGAATCTCAGGGTTGTAGTATTTCGGGAGATATATGTTGTCAAGAATTTCGGACTCATTGATGACAAAGCCCCAGTGGTCATATTTCAAGCTTCCCCTGTCTTTGTAAGAACGATACTTGGCCAGGATTTTTGGGAGGTCATCGTATGGTATCGACAGGCCTCTTGAATCATGGCCGCACCATCTCGCAACAGCCATGAAAATTTCATGTCCTTCCTCATGGTCTGTAGGAGTCTTTTCAATTACAACAGCACAAGTCTTTGCATGGGTATAAGGCTGAAACAGTTCTTCAGGAAGCGATATGATTGCCTTAATCCTGGCAATCGACTTGATATATTGTACGATGTACCGGTGAGACGGATTGCAGAACATGCTTTCCGGAGCAATAATGCCAAGTCTCCCTTCATTTTTCAGCAGTTGAAGACAGCGTTCAATAAAGAGTATCTGTGGCGCTTGCCCCTGGTATAACGCGCTCTGTTTTTCGTACTCCTCGTTTGACTTGCTGAAAGACCATTTATGTCCGAGCTGATAAGAATCAAGAATCGAAGCATCGTCTATTTTCAACTTTTTCCCGAAAGGCGGGTTTGTCACCACCACATCGAAATAGTTAAGAGGAATATGTTCTTTAGTCAGATTTTTCCAATGCTTTGGGGTATCGAGACTGTTTTCACAAAAAACACCTCCGCGGCCATCACCTATGATTGCCATGTACGCTTTAGCAACTTTACTCAGGAAATTGTCTTTATCGATTCCCCGGAAGTTATTCTTTGCGACCCCTTGTTGTTCTTTTAAAATCTCTGTCACAGGCCAATCGTATGATTTACCCCTGTCTTCAATACATTTCCAGACGCTTCTGATTGCTTCAACAAGAAACCCCCCGCTGCCACAAGCTGGATCTATCACTTTATCCTCGGCGCCAGGACCCACTATTTCAATAAGCAGTTTGACAACGTTTCGAGGTGTGAAAAATTGACCTTGCCCTCCCTTCAACGAAGGACCGATAAAGGTTTCAAAGGCATCGGCTATAGCATCCCGTTCACTGTCCATCAGACAGAATAGCTGAAGTTCACCTACTGCATAGGTCAGTGTCTTCTGATCCAGGGTGATTTCATCTTCCTTGTCTATTACATCGGCGTATTTGCTTTTTACATGATTAAAAATCGATAGGATTCTTTCTTTGATTTCGTCTGGCGACTCTCCGATGCCTGCCCGAAACTTAACCGTATCAGTAGGCTTTGTGAAACGTTCGTCAACGATTTTGCAAAAAATCAGGTTGATGATTTGTTGGGCGAATATTTCATCCCGTGTAGTCCCAACTGCATTAGCCGCAAGATAGTTGCGGATGGTGCGGAAGACGCTTCTCAGGTTATGAGCAGGTTTCAGGTCTTTGCGTTGATAAAGACCGATGTCCTCAACTCTTTCCCCGTATTTTGGGATATTCGGAATCTCTTGAAAGAGAACTTTGCCTTGAAATTCAGCTTTCTTCAGAAAAAGCTTTTCCTGACCGTTAAACCAGACTCCAAGCCGGGAATTGGAAAATCGAAGATAGTCTTCCAACTGAGTTCGTCCGTCTTTTCTGCTGGCTTTTTTGCATTCAACAATAATTTGAATGTTTTCTTCTTTGTGGGTTTTGTCGGAAAAAACCGCTATATCGACCGGATATTCCTTTTTTGTGTCGGAAGGACGAGCTTTGACTCGCCACTGTGGACGTGTTTGAATTAATTCTCTCGGGTACCCGTAGTCATTTACAAGCATCCTGGAGAAGACTTGCACTGCTTCGATTTCTTCAGGCGTAGCTCGGACATGAACGCCACTGATAAAGTCTTCTACGTACCCCTCTTTCGGTTCCATTCGTTACTCCTTTATCTCTGTATCATTTTCGGTTTGGACAGCCGATATTCCAGGAAAAAGTCTGGTTCGATCTTTTTCAATTGAAAATGGCATTCTGTTCAGTGAACAGTGGTTGATAGTGCAGTTTGCACAGGGCATTTTACAATATCTCGTGTATTATTGCAGGACAAATTTCTACGGTTAGAACTACAGATATTCAGATTTTATCAAGGCTGAATTTGTGAAAACAATCTCAAACATTCCTTATATCTCAGATGCTTTTTATGAGCATGAAAAGCGCATCTGGCGTACGGCATGGCTGGTGGCGGGGCGTGCCTCCGACCTGGATGAGGCGGGGAAATTCATCACATTGGACCTCAGCGCAATCAATGTTTCCGTCTTCGTGGTGAGGGACAGCGCCGGGAAACTGAACGCATTCCATAATATCTGCCCGCATCGAAACGGCAGGCTGGTATGCGATTATCAGGGGAAAAAGGCGGCAATCACCTGCCGTTATCACGGCTGGACTTTTCAGTTGGACGGAAAGCTCAGGGGCATCCCGGAGCAACACCTGTTCCCGGACATTAACAAAAATGACTATTCGCTCATGCCCGTCTCGGTCGATACCTGGGGCGGCTTTGTCTTTGTGAACCTGAATTCAACACCTGAATGTACGCTGGATCCGAACCTGCTTCTGTTCATAGGCACCGATGTGCTGACAATCATGCTCTCCTGGCCCCGTAATGCCCACGAGGCGGAATGGGAGATAGACTGGTTCCATAAGGATAAACTGCGGAATTTCGGCAACCTTTTCAGTCGTGAACAGGGCCGCTTGGCAACCCGGAATGCCTTGACGGAAGACTGGCCGGTGGTTGAATGGGCGCATGAAAACATGCGTACGGGATTGATTGACAAAAGTACCATCGGCTCGGAGATGGAAGCGACGGTATGGGCGCACTATATAAAATTGCTTCAGCATCTCAATTTAAGCGAGGACGGGTTACAGAATGAATACGCCTGATTTTTCGGACCTGCAGGAGTTTATGGATGAATGGGGCTATGCAGATGCTCATCAGCGTCTGAACAAAAGGTCGAATGCGGAATTGTCTTCCGTAAAAAGGTTTTATGATGCCGTTGTGCCGCGACTGGAGGAAATCATAGAGTTTCTGAACCGGTTCCCCGTCGATGAAATACCCGAAGAGTACCAACGGCTTGCTTACATGGCCCTGGCTGCCTGCGAGGTCGACGACCCGGTGAATGTCTGGAACTCATCTGAGTTGACATACAATTCCAATGCAAAGGACTGGCGCGTCAAGAAGAGTTTTTATGATTATGTCTGTGAATGATTTGATTGATTCGGCACAAAACCCGACCGATAAGGGCGCTTCGGGCGCCCTGGAAGGGGTACGCGTTCTCGAACTCGGACAACTCATTGCCGGGCCGTTCTGCGGGCAACTGCTGGCGGACCTGGGTGCCGAGGTGATCAAGGTCGAGTTGCCCGGACGCGGTGACCCGATGCGGGAATGGGGCAAGGGGGAACCCGTGTGGTGGCCCGTCATCGCGCGCAACAAGAAATGCATCACCCTGGACGTGAGAAAAGAGCAGGGGAAAGTCGTCATCTCCGAACTGGTGGGTAAGGCGGATATCGTACTGGAGAACTTCAGACCGGGCACCATGGAGAAATGGGGCCTGGGGTATGCCGACCTGGCCCGGATCAACAAGGGCATTGTCATGGTCAGGGTTTCCGGATACGGGCAGGAAGGCCCGTATTCCGAGCGTGCCGGTTACGGCGGCATCGGCGAGGCCATGGGAGGCTTGCGCTACATCGTCGGCGACCCTTCCACGCCGCCGAGCCGGGTCGGCATCAGTATAGGCGATACGCTTGCCGCCATGTTTGCCGCCGTCGGCGCGTTGTCTGCGTTGCAATCCCGGAACCGTACCGGACAGGGTCAGGTGGTGGATTCGGCAATTTTCGAAGCGGTTCTGGGCGTGATGGAATCTACGGTGTCGGAATATGATCAGCTCGGAACCATCCGGGAACGAACCGGTTCCATCCTGGCGAAAATCGCCCCTTCCAACGTCTATCCGACGGCAGACAACGACATGATTATCATGGGCGCCAACCAGGACACCGTTTTCGCGCGCTTGTGTGAAGCCATGCAGCAGCCTGAACTCGCGCAGGACAAAAGATTCAGTACTCACACAGCGCGCGGGGAAAACCAGGCGGAACTGGATGACTTGATCTCTGCATGGTCAGAACAGTTTGCCGCCGATGAGTTGCTGGCGCTGCTGGAGGGACATGCCGTGCCCGCAGGACGGATCTACCGGGCGCCTGAGATGTTGAAAGACGAACATTTCATCGCCAGGGAAAGCATCGTTGATGTGGAGCATCCGAAATATGAGAACCTGAAGATGCAGAACGTGTTTCCCCGGTTGTCGGCAACACCCGGCAGGATAAAATGGACCGGTCCCGCGCTGGGGCAACATAACGATGAAATATACCGGGGATTGCTTGGTTACGATTCCGCCGATCTGGACCGCATGCTCCGGGAGGGGGTTATCTGATCAGATCTATGGGGTCAGAGTAAAAATTCTGACGACACTTACTCTGACCCCCCGTTATTACAAATTCCCCCTGATGATATCGCGCAGCGCCGCGATATGCCGGGGGCGGTCGTTCAGGGCAGGGATGTAGGAAAATCTTTTCCCGCCGGCTGACAGGAAAAAATCCCTGTTTTGTATCTGGATCTCTTCCAGCGTCTCCAGGCAGTCCGCGGCAAATCCGGGACAGATGACCTGCACATGGCCGACCCCGCTCTTGCCCCATTTCCGCAACAGCTTGTCCGTATACGGTTGCAACCACTTGCGTGGGCCGAACCGGGATTGAAAGGAGACCGCCCACAGATCATCGTGTAAATCCAGTTGCCGGGCCGCCAGGCGCGCGCTGGCCCGGCATTCATCTTCATAGGGGTCTCCGGCAAGGACATAAGCCCTGGGTAAGCCATGAAAAGAAAACAGCAGCTTATCCGGGTTGCCGGACTGCGCCCAATGGCTGCGGATACTTTCCGCCAGGGCATCGATGTAACCGGGATCATCGTGGTAACTCGTGATCATTTTTACCTGGGGAACGATACGCCATGTTTTCAGGACATCGGCAACCGCATCGAAGGTTGACGCAGTGGTCGCGGCCGAATACTGCGGGTACAGGGGCAATACCAGCAGTTTCCTTATATTGTAACTGCGCAGTTTCTCCAGCGCGGAGCGGATGGACGGGTTGCCGTAACGCATACCCAGTTCCACCCGGTACGGTTCATCGACGGCCTCACCCAGCGCCGACCGGATCGCCTCGCATTGTCTTTTTGATATGGCCAGCAGGGGCGAGCCTGCTTCGGTCCATACCTCGCGGTACGCCCTGGCGGAACGGCGCGGGCGCAGCCTGAGGATGATGCCATGCAATACCGGCCACCACAGCAGCCTGGGTGTTTCGATCACCCGCGGGTCCGACAGGAACTGCGCCAGGTATTTCCTCAACGCGGCCGGCGTGGGCGCATCGGGCGTCCCGAGATTGGTGATGAGTATCCCGATAGTCGGCGCAATGGGATTTAACATGGATGCACAGGATAAACAGGACGCGAAAAAAGTAGTCTTACTTCCAGTTGGAGTATAACAAGAATAAATTTATCCTGTATATCCTGTGCATTCATGTTAAATCCACCACAGCTTGATTGGTGACAAAGAATAAGGGACTATGCAGCCAAATGGCTATGTCTCCGGGGAAAACACAATCATCCGCGCCTCTGCTCAGTCCGGCGGACCCGCCGCCGTTCCGTTTTATTGATCGGCGTTCCTCTTCAAGGCGCCTGGTCGTTGCCGACCACGCCGGGAATGCCGTGCCGGGTTCCTTGCAGGGACTGGGTCTGGACCAGGACGTTTTCCGGCAGCACATCGCCGTTGACATCGGCAGCCGGGCACTGGCCGCGCGGCTTGCGGAACTGTTGGGATCGTCGTTACTGCTGGCAAATTATTCCCGCCTGGTAGTCGACCTCAATCGCCACCTGGACGACCCCACCGCGTTCATCTCCGAGAGTGACGGCATTGCCATCCCCGGCAATCAAAACCTCGGCGCCGCGGACAAACGGCGCCGCGCTGATGCCATACACCATCCTTATCATAAAGCCATTGACAACCTGATAGACGATTTCATGAAGCAGGGGAGCCTGCCCGTCATCATCAGTATGCACAGTTTTACCCCGGTGCTGGAAGACGTGGCTCGCCCCTGGCATATAGGCGTGCTATGGGACAAAGACCCGCGCATCGCCCATCCCCTGCTGGCCAGGCTCAGGCAGAACCCGGAATTGCTTGTCGGCGACAATGAGCCTTATTCAGGTCGCCACCCGTCCGATTATACGGTTGATTACCACGGCGAAGGCAGGGGTGTCGCCAACGTATCCATCGAAGTGCGGCAGGACCTGCTTGGCGACAACGGCGGCATCGGGCGCTGGGGCGCGCTGCTGGCTGAGGCCCTGACTGATATACTGGCCGATGAGTCGCTGTACCGGTACCTGGAGTCGGAGTAATCTGCTGATGACTGAACCCGAATTTACGGTGGGCATCGAAGAAGAATACCTGCTCGTGGACAAATCGACGCGGGACCTGTGCAATGATCCTCCGGGGACCATGGTGGAGGAATGCGCGGCGCTGTGCGGAGGCCAGGTCACTCCTGAATTCCTGCGTTCCCAGATCGAGGTGGGCACGCGTCCTTGCCGGACTATTGCCGAAGCCCGCGCCGACCTGGAGTCGTTGAGGCGCACGGTCATCCAGGTCGCCGGGCGCTACGGACTGGCCCCCATTGCCGCGTCCACCCATCCGTTCGGCAACTGGCACGAGCAGTTGCCTACGCCGAAGGAACGCTACAATATCCTTGAGCACGATATGCAGGCCGCGGCCAGGCGCCTGCTGATCTGCGGGATGCACGTCCACGTCGGGATTGCGGACAACGAGTTACGCATCGACCTGATGAACCAGTTCAATTACTTCCTGCCACACCTGCTGGCCCTGAGTTGCTCCTCGCCATTCTGGGAAGGGGAGAACACCGGCCTGCGCTGTTATCGCCTGACGGTTTTCGACGCCCTGGTGCGCACCGGTATCCCGGAGCACTTCTCGAGTTACGGGGAATATGAACGCCATGTCAACATCCTCAAGGCTGCCGGGGTGATTGAGGATGCCAGCAAGATCTGGTGGGACCTGAGGCCCAGCGCGCGTTACCCGACCCTGGAGACACGCATCATGGACGTTTGCACCGACCTGGATGATGCAGCCTGCCTTGCCACGTTTGTCGTATGCATTATCCGCATGCTCTACCGCCTGCGCAAGGACAACCAGCGCTGGCGCACCTATGCCCGGATGCTGGTCGCGGAAAACCGCTGGCGGGCGATGCGCTACGGCGCCGACGAGGGACTGATTGACTTCGGTAAAGGCGAGATCGTTCCATTCCGCACGTTACTGGAAGAGATGATCCAGTTGGTGGAGGAAGACGCCGAAGCCCTGGGCTGCGCCGCGGAGGTGGCCCATGCCCGCACCATCCTCGAACGCGGCACCAGCGCGCACCGCCAGGTCCGGGCTTACGAACAGGCGCTCGGCGCCGGCATGAGCAAGCACGAAGCCCTGCACGCCGTGGTCGATATGCTGATTGCCGGAACGGACCCGGATATACCGGGGTCGGAGTAAAATTTCTGACGAAATTCTTACTCCGACCCCGAGAGTCTCGTCCATCCCCAGAGGGGTCAGGGGTCAGAGTAAGAAATTCGCAGAATTTTTACTCTGACCCCGTCCATCCAGGCATTCCTCAGGATTGCCTGAGCGCAAGCATCGGCGGGGTGGACAGCGCCTTGCGAGTACCGGCCAGTCCGCTGATGACGACGACCACCACGGACAGCAATGGCGTGATGAGCCAGACCCACGGATTGACCAGCACGTCCATGTGAAACACGTATTCGGCAAGTAACAGTTCCGCCACGGTGGCCGTCAGGGCGGCAATAATGCCGGCAACCAGGCCGAGAATAGCGAACTCAGCCAGCAGACCGGCGCGAACGTGACCGCGTTCCGCGCCCAGGGCGTTCAGTAGCGCGGCTTCGTACCTGCGCTCATCATGGGTGGTTTGCAGCGCGGCGAGCAGCACGATAACTCCCGCCAGCAGGGTAAAACCGGAAACGAATTCCACCGCTTTCGCAACCTGTTCCATGATCGCCCGCACCTGTTTCAGGATGGAAGCCACGTCAAACACGGTGATGCTCGGCCAGGTCTTGACGAGTTCGATCAGCGCGCCCCTGTCCTCCGGCGCCAGGTGGAAACTGGTTATATACGTGGCTGGATAGCCGTCCAGTGTTTCCGGGTTGGCGATGACAAAGAAATTGACATTGAACGTATCCCAATCGACCCACCGGGTGCTGGCGACGGTCCCGGACACCCACTTGTCGGCAATCTTGAATTCGAGCCGGTCGCCCAGGGAAATCCCCAGGGTATGGGCGAACTCCTCCTCGAAGGAAAACAGCTGTTCAGCGCCATCGCCCCACCACCTGCCTGCGGTCAGGCGGTTGTCTTCCTGCAGGGATTCCGCTACGGACAGGTTGAACGTGCGCCTGGCGAAACGTTTTGCCCGCTCATCCGCGTAGTCGTCGGGATCGACCGCCTCGCCGTTAATGGTAATCAGGCGTGCCCGGATCATCGGGTAGGTACGCGGCGCCATGCCGGTCCGGTCATCGATGAACTTCCTCACCGCGTCCACTTCACCGGGCTGGATGTTGATGAGGAAATAATTGGGGGTATCGGGAGGCAACCGGCTGTGCCAGTTCGCCAGCAGGTCGGTCCGCACCACCGCCAGCAGGGTAAGCACCATGAAACCGATACTGATAGCCAGTATCTGCGCCGTACTCAGGCCGGCCCGGCGCACGATGTTTGCCAGGCCGAAGCGGGCGGCTACCCCGACACCCGACCGCAACGCGTTCAACCAGTGAATTGCCAGGCGAGTGGCCAGCAGCGACGCGGCGCCGGTGATCGCCAGCCCGGCAAAACCGTACAGGATCAACGCCTCATTGCCGGATTTCCAGGGGGCCAGCAACACCAGGCAGGCAACGGCCGCCGCATAGATGCCCAGGTTGCCCAGGGGCAGGGGCACCAGGTCGCGTCTGAGCACCCTCAGGGGCGTAACGTTTTTCAGCCTCAGGATCTGCGGCATGGCGAAGCCCAGCACCGTCAGCACGCCGGCTGCCATGCCGGTAAGGACCGGGGCCGGGGTGGGTTCCGGTATGGGTCTGGACACCAGGCCGCGCATCAACCCGGCCAGACCCGACTGCCCCAGGTAGCCCAATGCGCAGCCGACGGCGCTGCAGATCACGGCCAGCACAAGCAACTGGATGAAATAGATTTTAACGATGGTTTCCTGGTCTGCGCCGAAACAGCGCATGATGGCGCAGTTATCGAAGTGCCTGGTTGCATAACGCTGTGCCGACAGGGCGATCGCGAGTCCGGCCAGGGCGATGCTGACCAGTACCGCAAGCCCCAGGAACTGGTCCGCCCGGTCCAGGGCGGTACGCAGTTCCGGCCGGGCGTCGCGGATGCCCCGGATGTCGTATTCTTCATGATTTTCCACAAGATTACGGAATCCGGTTACCGCTTCGCCCGGGCCGGCGACCAGCAGCCGGTATGTTGCCCGGCTGCCGGGTCTGATGAGGGCGGTGTCATCGAGGTCCGCCAGGTTCATCAGCAATCTCGGGGCGATGTTGAACAGGTCACCGCCGCGGTCGGGTTCATATGTCAATACCTTTGCCGCGTGAAGCGCCGCCGCCCCCAGGCTGATCCGGTCGCCGACGTCAAAATCAAGTAACTGGAACAGTCTCGTGTCCGGCCAGACCGCGCCCGGCTCCGGTATGGTCAGGCCGGCGATTTCTTCGGAAAACAACCGCTCCGAAACCAGCAACCTGCCCCGCAACGGGTACCCGGACTGCACCGCCTTGACCTCTGCCAGTTCAAGCCTGTCATCAAATACCACGACACTGCGGAAACTGACGGTCAGCGCTGTTTCCAATCCCATATCCCGGGCCCGCTCGATGAATTCCTCCCCGAAAGGTTCGGCGGAACTGACCACCAGGTCCGCCGCGAGCAACTCCGTGGCCTGGATTTCGGTAACCCGGTTAACTCTGTCGGTGAAGAAGTCAACCGTCGTCATGGCGGTTACGGCGATGATCACGGCCAGGCCGATCAGGCGCAATTCACCTGCGCGCCAGTCCCGCAGCAACTGGGTAAGCGACAGCCTGAACAGGTACATAAGGGAGCCTGCGTTTAACCCCGGGTTTCCCGGAATTGAATTATACGACCGCCGTCCAGGGTCAGTTTTCGGGAACAGTGGACGGCGACGGACTCATCGTGGGTGACCAGCACCAGGGTAGTGCCGCGTTCCGAGTTAAGGCGAAACAGCAACTCGACGACCTGCGCAGCCGTTTCCCGGTCCAGGTTCCCGGTCAGTTCATCGGCAAACAGCACCCGCGGGCTAGCCGCAAAGGCCCTGGCGATGGCGACCCGTTGCTGTTCGCCGCCGGACATCTGGTTCGGGTAGTGCGCCATGCGGGAAGTCAGGCCGACCTCGTTCAGGTGCGCCTGCGCCAGGTCCCGCGCAGCGCCGTTCCCTCCCAGTTCCAGCGGCAGCATGACGTTTTCCAGCGCGGTCAGTCCTGGCAGCAACTGGAACGACTGGAATACGAAACCGACCCGCCGGTTACGCAACCTGGCCCTGCCGGCCTCATCCAGGGCGGTCAGTTCCGTGTTGTCCAGGACAACCCTGCCGCCGGTCGGCAGGTCCAGTCCCGCCAGTATCCCGATCAGCGTGGATTTGCCGGAACCGGAAACGCCCGTAATCGCAACGGTTTCTCCATATTTGATGTCCAGGCTGATATTATCCAGGATGGTCAGGGTGCCGGCAGGCCCCGTGACCCGTTTGCACAGGTTTTGCGCCCGGATAATGAAATTTGAGGATTGTTCCATGTTAAGGCCGATTATTCTTGCAGTGATATTGTCGATGTCATTGTGCGCGTACGGAACAGATAAAACCATCCTGGTCCTGGGCGACAGCCTGAGCGCGGCCTATGGGATTGACGCGCAATCGGGCTGGGTGTCGCTGTTACGCGAGCGGCTGGACCGCGCCGGCTACCGCTACCGCGTCATCAACGCCAGTATCAGCGGCGACACCACCCATGGGGCCAATACTCGACTCGACGCTATTCTAAAGGAGATAACGCCGGATATCACTATCGTTGAACTGGGCGGCAATGACGGACTGAGGGGCATCCCCCCGGCGGAGATCAAGACAAACCTGACCGCCATCATAGAGAAGACCGCCACTGCGGGCAGCCGCATACTGCTGGCGGAAATGCTGTTGCCGCCCAATTACGGAACGGCCTACATAGAAAAATTCGTGGCCTTATACAGGGACCTGGGCGCCCGGGATGACGTGATCCTGTCGAATTTTATCCTGGCTGATATTGCCGACAATCCTGATTTGATGCAAAGTGACGGTATTCACCCGAGAGCAGAAGCGCAGGCAATGATGCTGGAAAACTTATGGCCCGATCTCTATCCGCTGCTGGACTAGCCCGGATTACTCACCAGGCGATACGATGAATTACTGCAGCCTTTGCGGCGCACAGGTCGTGCAGAGAATCCCGCCGGACGACGACCGCCTGCGCTATGTCTGCGACTCCTGTGACGAGATTCACTATCAGAACCCGAAGATAGTCGCCGGCTGCATTCCCGTATGGGAAGACAAGGTGCTGCTGTGCAAACGCGCGATTGAACCCCGTTACGGTTACTGGACCCTGCCCGCAGGCTTTATGGAACTGGGCGAGACCTCCCACGCAGCCGCGTTGCGGGAGACGATGGAAGAAGCCAATGCCCGGGTCGAGATTATCAACCTGTTCGCTGTGTTCAACCTGCCCCACGTCAACCAGGTTTACCTGATGTTCAACTCGAACCTCATGGACCTGGATTTCTCTCCCGGCGCGGAGAGCCAGGAAGTGGCGCTGTTTACCCAGGACCAAATCCCCTGGGAACAACTGTCGTTCCCCACGATCCGTTACTCACTGGAATTTTTCTTTGAAGACCGGAAGGATAGCCACTACCGGTTGCATACGGGAGATATCATGCGCGGCAACTCAGGCCGCGAATTCCTGGCCGGCCCGAAAACCCGGTATTGATATGCAGAAAAGCGGGCGGACCGCCCGAATCCGCCTGGACATGAAATGATGGCTCAATTATAATATGACTTGCTTGTAGAAAAATCAGCAGCAGTAAACCGGAGAACAGGAGGGTAAAACCATGGCTACTGAATTTGACCGTCAAATATCGCCGCTTGAGATGGAAAGACTGCAAACCAGTATCAAATACCATGATTGGTTTTTGGGCTTCGTTGTCGTCGTAGGCGTAACGTTAAGCATTTATCTTATCGATTCAATGAATACCTTGCAGGAAGGACTGGCTGATGTGCGCACGCGTATCGAAGTGATGCAGAGGGATATCGAAGTGATGCAGAGGGATATTGACACCTTAAATCAAAAAATGGACAGGTATCACAGCCACGCCGAGTCATAATTCCCCATGATAAAACCACACGGAACCGGCGAACTGCGACCGCTGTTCGTCCGGGATGAAGGGAAGCGCCAGACCCTTCTCGAAGAAGCGGAAACCCTTCCGCAATTATTGCTCAACTCGGCGGCCGCGGCCAATGCGGTAATGCTGGGCGCCGGTTATTTTTCGCCGTTGCCCGGTTACATGAACGCTGCCGACGCCCTCAGCGTCGCACAGGAAATGCATACCGCTGACGGCCTGTTCTGGCCGGTGCCCTGCCTGAACATGTGTGCCGACAGTTCGGTGACCGGCCGCGCTGAGCGGATAGCATTACTCGACCCGAACGTTGCCGGCCGGCCGGTGATCGCGATACAGGACGTGACCTCGATAGAGACGCTTTCGGATGATCAGATGACGCTGATCACCGAAAAAGTTTTCGGCACCACGGATCGGAACCATCCTGGCGTGGCGACATTTACTGAAGCCGGAAGCCGGCTCGTGGCAGGCCCCATACGGGTGTTGAATTACAGTTATTTTGAGCAGGATTTTCCTGCCACCTTCAGGACGGCCATGCAGATCCGCGCGGGCATTGCAGACAACGGCTGGGAATCAGTCGTCGCGTTTCAGACGCGTAACCCCATGCATAGGGCCCATGAAGAGCTATGCAAGATGGCCAGGGAGGCGCTCGGCGCCGACGGCGTCCTGATCCACATGCTGTTGGGGAAGCTGAAGCCGGGGGATATCCCCGCCGACGTACGGGATGCAGCCATTCGCAAGATGGTGGAACTGTATTTCCCGGAGAACACCGTAATGGTAACCGGTTATGGCTTCGACATGCTCTATGCCGGCCCGCGGGAGGCGGTGTTGCATGCCGTGTTCCGGCAGAACGCCGGTTGCAGCCACCTGATTGTGGGTCGCGATCACGCCGGCGTGGGCAGTTACTACGGCCCGTTCGACGCCCAGGCCATATTTCGCGAGCAAGTGCCCGAGGGCGCGTTGGAGATAAAGATATTCGAAGCGGACCACACCGCTTATTCAAAAAAACTCAACCGGGTGGTCATGATGCGTGACGCCCCGGATCACGATATGGAGGATTTCGTGCTCCTGTCCGGTACGAAAGTACGTGAAATGCTGGCTGCAGGACAGTTATTGCCGGAAGAGTTTGCCCGGCCCGAGGTGGCCCGGATATTGATGGAGCATTACCAAGACGCGAATTAAGGGGTCAGAGTAATGTCTGACGACACTTACTCTGACCCCGTCCGTCGGTCACAGCGCCAGGGGTCAGAGTAAAATCGTCGAGATCCTTACTCCTACCCGGATATCAAATGATTTTACTCTGACCCCATCTATCCTGACCGCGAATATCCGGGAGTGTTCTGTCTTTAATCGACAATTTTCTGTTGACATCTGAAATTTTGCCGCTATATTGTTAGCACTCACAATAATAGAGTGCTAACAACAACAGCTTTAGCTCATAGGAGGTAATCAGTATATGAATATCAGACCATTACACGACCGGGTAGTCGTGCGGCGGCTGGAAGAGGAAAAGATGTCCCCCGGTGGGATTGTCATCCCTGACAGCGCCACTGAGAAGCCAATCCAGGGAGAAGTCGTCGCTACCGGCAACGGCAAGATCCTGGACAACGGTGAAGTACGCGGCCTGGATGTCAAAGCAGGAGACAGGATCCTCTTTGGTAAGTACTCGGGCACGGAAGTGAAGATAGATAATGAAGAACTGCTGGTGATGCGTGAAGACGACATCATGGGCGTTATCGAATAAGTTTCAGGAGGTTAAAGAAAATGAGTGCAAAAGAAGTCAGATTCGGTGATGACGCTCGTTCGCGCATGGCGAAAGGCGTCAATATCCTGGCAAATGCAGTAAAGCAGACGTTGGGCCCCAAGGGGCGCAACGTCGTTGTAGAAAAAAGCTTCGGCGCGCCGACGGTTACCAAAGACGGCGTTTCCGTGGCAAAAGAGATTGAACTGGAGGACAAGTTCGAGAACATGGGCGCGCAGATGGTCAAGGAAGTCGCTTCCAAGACGTCAGACGTGGCCGGAGACGGCACAACCACCGCGACGGTACTGGCGCAGGCAATCGTGCGCGAGGGCCTGAAGGCGGTTGCCGCCGGCACCAACCCCATGGATATCAAACGCGGGATTGATGCTGCGGTAAGGGTGACCGTTGCTGAGCTTGAAGCAATATCCAAACCCTGTGCCGACAGCAAGGCTATCGCCCAGGTAGGCACCATCTCAGCCAATGCCGACGAAGATGTCGGGCAGATCATTGCCGATGCAATGGAGAAAGTGGGCAAGGAAGGGGTCATTACCGTAGAAGAGGGTTCCGGGCTTGACAATGATCTGGACGTGGTGGAAGGCATGCAGTTCGATCGCGGTTACCTGTCGCCCTACTTCATCAACAACCAGGAAACCATGAGTGTCGACCTGGAGAGCCCGTTCATCCTGTTGCATGACAAGAAAGTCTCCAACGTGAGAGACCTGTTGCCGGTACTGGAAAGCGTTGCCAAGTCGGGCAAGTCGCTGCTGATCATCGCCGAAGATATCGAAGGCGAGGCTCTGGCTACACTGGTAGTCAACAACATGCGCGGCACCGTCAAGGTTGCCGGCGTCAAGGCGCCGGGTTTTGGCGATCGGCGCAAGGCCATGCTGGAAGATATCGCCATCCTGACCGGTGGCACGGTCATCTCCGAGGAGGTCGGCCTATCGCTGGAAAAAGCCGGTCTGGATGACCTGGGCAGCGCCAAGCGCGTGCAGATCAGCAAGGAAAACACGACCATCATCGATGGCGCCGGCCGCACCGAGAGCATCGAAGGCCGGGTCAACCAGATCCGCGCCCAGATTGAGGAGTCCACTTCCGACTACGACCGGGAGAAACTGCAGGAGCGGGTCGCCAAGCTTGCGGGCGGTGTAGCCGTCATCAAGGTCGGCGCCGCCACTGAGGTGGAAATGAAGGAGAAGAAGGCGCGTGTCGAGGACGCACTGCATTCCACCCGGGCCGCGGTCGAAGAGGGCGTGGTTCCCGGCGGTGGCGTTGCGATGGTCCGTGCGATAGACGCGACTGCAGGGGTAAAAGGCAAGAACGATGACCAGCAGACCGGTATATCAATCCTCGTACGAGCCTTGGAAGAGCCGTTGCGCCAGATTGTGGCCAACACCGGTGAAGAGGCCTCCGTGGTGCTGAACCAGGTCGCCGAGGGAGATGGCAACTACGGTTATAACGCAGCTACCGGCGAATTTGGCGACATGATCGAGATGGGTATCCTCGACCCGACCAAGGTAGCCCGTTACGCGTTGCAGAATGCGGCGTCGGTGGCCGGGTTATTGTTGACCACGGAAGCCATGGTGGCTGAACTGCCGAAGAAGGATGAGCCGGCCATGCCCATGGGCGGCGGTGATATGGGTGGTATGGGCGGTATGGGCGGCATGATGTAACCCGTTGCTGTCCGAAGGCTTGAAAAAAACCCGCCGGATGGCGGGTTTTTTTTGAAGTTAAGGGGTCAGAGTAAAAATTCTGACGAATTTCTTACTCTGACCCCTCTGATTACTAACCCCTGGCCCCTATCTCTTCTTCATGGCGTCGAAGAACTGGGCATTGTTCTTCGTGGCCTTCAGCCGTTCCAGCAGGAATTCCATGGCGGCAATCGGTTCCATGGGGTGCAGCAACTTGCGCAGGATCCACATTTTCTGCAGTTCGTCCTTCTCCGTCAGCAACTCTTCGCGCCGTGTGCCTGAACGGTTGATGTAGATGGCGGGATAGATGCGTTTTTCGGAGATCTCGCGATCCAGGTGCAGTTCCATGTTGCCGGTGCCCTTGAATTCTTCATAGATGACTTCGTCCATGCGCGAGCCGGTGTCGATCAGCGCCGTGGCCAGGATGGTCAGGCTGCCGCCTTCCTCGATATTGCGCGCCGCGCCGAAGAAACGCTTGGGCCGCTGCAGGGCATTGGCGTCAACACCGCCCGTCAGTACCTTGCCCGACGCGGGAACGACAGTATTATAGGCCCGGGCCAGCCGGGTGATGGAATCCAGCAGTATCACTACGTCCTGCTTGTGCTCCGTCAGGCGCTTTGCCCTTTCTATGACCATTTCCGCCACCTGTACGTGGCGGGTGGCGGGTTCGTCGAACGTGCTCGAGATCACCTCACCACGGACCGAACGCTCCATCTCCGTAACCTCTTCCGGACGTTCGTCGATGAGCAGCACGATCAGGTGGCATTCCGGGTGGTTGTGCTTGATGGATTGCGCGATGGATTGCAGGATCATGGTTTTGCCGGCCTTGGGCGGCGATACGATGAGACCGCGCTGGCCCTTGCCGATGGGCGCCACCAGGTCGATGATCCTGGGGGTCAGGTCCTCGGTGCTGCCGTTACCCACCTCCAGCTTCAGACGTTGCTGCGCGAACAGCGGCGTCAGGTTCTCGAAGATGATCTTGTTGCGCGCCTTTTCCGGAGATTCGAAATTGATCTCGTTGACCTTGAGCAGAGCGAAGTAGCGCTCGCCTTCCTTGGGGGGCCTGATCTTGCCGGAGATATTGTCGCCGGTGCGCAGGTTAAAGCGTCTTATCTGGCTGGGAGAGACGTAGATATCATCGGGACCGGCCAGGTAGGAACTGTCCGCGGAACGCAGAAATCCGAATCCGTCCTGAAGAATCTCCAGTACGCCGCTGCCGTAGATGTCTTCACCCTTTCTGGCGTGGGCCTTGAGGATTTCAAAGATGACGTCCTGTTTTCTCGAGCGGGCCAAGCCGTCGAGGCCGAGAGATTCGGATATGAGGACAAGTTCTGATGCGGGTTGTTGCTTTAATTCTGTGAGATTCATTGGCTACGTATAAATATGTTGTATTGGCCGCAAGGCACATGCCAAGTGGTTGGGATGCGCGCCAGGCCCGAGTTAAGTTAGAGGGATAGTACGAAAGGTTAAATCTAAATTAGCACGTAAAATCGGAAACGTCCAGCTTTTTTTACTTCATTTCAAATAATGCTGTCTATAAAGGCAGACAACTGCAGTTTTGATACGGCTCCTACTTTGGTTCCAATGACCTCGCCATCCTTGAATATCATTAAAGTGGGTATGCCACGTACCGCATATTTCTGCGGGGTTTGGGGATTTTCATCGATATTGATCTTGGCAACCGTCAGGCTATCGGTATATTCATCGGCAATTTCATCCAGGATTGGCGCAATCATCTTGCAGGGACCGCACCACTCCGCCCAGTAGTCCACCATTACCGGCGCCTCCGATTTTAATACATCTTCTTCAAAACTGGTATCAGTTACGTGGATAATACTGTTGTTCATATCGGGTGTCACCTTTGGATATTCTGTTAGCGTACGAGGGGAAACGACATTTCATCCGAAATGGCGATCGATTTCAAGCACTCTTTGATAATTATGGGGTCAGAGTAAAATTTCTGCGAAATTCTTACTCTGACCCCTGTATCTCCATTACATGCCGATTGACATTACCAGCCGGGTTCAGGAAGATCGAGAGCCTGATACCAGCCGCCAACCGTTTGGAGATACTCGATGTTTTCACGCCGTATAATTGCGAAAGTCCGAATATTGCTGATCCTGCTGCCGGCGCTTATTTTCCACGGGTGTGGACAGAAGGGCGACTTGTACTTGCCTGATGATGAGTCTGCCGGGGCGGCCGCGCAGTACGTTTATGGATTATTTCTCGTATAAAAACGGTTCGTTGTACGCGGAGGGGGTTTCCCTGAGCGCGCTCGCCGGGCGCCATGGCACGCCGGCCTACGTGTATTCGCGGGCGGCAATCGAATCCCGCTGGCGCGCGTATGCGCAGGCGTTCCTCGGCAGAGACGCCCTGGTCTGTTACTCGGTCAAGGCAAACGGCAACCTCGCTGTCCTGAATCTCCTGGCCGGGCTGGGTTCGGGTTTTGACATCGTATCCGGGGGAGAACTGGAGCGGGTGCTGGCCGCCGGGGGCGAACCGGAAAAGGTGGTATTTTCCGGCGTCGGCAAGCGCGCCGATGAAATCAGGCGCGCCCTGGAAGTCGGGATAAAGTGTTTCAACGTGGAGTCGGAACCGGAACTGCGGCGCCTCAACGATATTGCCGGCCGGATGTCGGTAACTGCTCCTGTCTCGATCCGCGTAAACCCGGATATCGACCCTGACACCCACCCCTATATCGCCACGGGTCTGAGGGAAAACAAGTTCGGTGTCGATTATGAGCAAGCTTTGGGTATGTACCAACTGGCTGATAGCCTGGACAATATTGAGGTTACCGGGATTGATTGCCACATCGGCTCACAAATTATTTCGATCCAGCCTTTTATCGACGCGGTGAATAAACTGCTCACGCTATTGGGAGATCTGGAAAAAACCGGAATCACCATCAGGCACATTGATATCGGTGGCGGTCTGGGCATAAGCTACGGTGACGAAACAGCGCCTGATATAGCGGGCTTTGCCAGGGCTGTTTCGGGCCTTGTCCCTGAACGTTATGGGATTATCCTGGAACCGGGTCGCTCAATAGTCGGTGACGCTGGTCTGTTGCTCACCAGGGTCGAATACCTGAAGGCAAATATGGAGAAACATTTTGCCGTTGTTGACGCCTCAATGAATGATCTGCTACGTCCGTCTTTGTATCGTGCCTGGCATGACATCATCCCTGTCGCGGAACGCAGCGATGGAACGGAAACTGAATATGACATAGTCGGACCGGTATGCGAGACCGGCGATTTCCTGGGTTTGGAGCGCCGGCTCTCCCTGTGTCCGGATGACCTGCTGGCCGTCCTGTCGGCCGGGGCCTACGGTTTTTGTATGAGTTCCAATTACAACAGCAGGCCAAGGGCGGTGGAACTGCTGGTGGACGGGGAGGATGCGTACGTCATACGGGAACGTGAGCCGGTAGAACAGTTGATGGCCGGAGAACGGATTCCAGGGGACTAGTCCCTATCCTGTGAAAATGCACAAAATTGGTGCATAATTTATAGTTCATGTATTATCCTGGTGCGCATTCCCGGTAAAAAATGGGGCAGTGTACAGCTAACCTGTTGAAAGACGGAAATATTTTTCGAGTCCCAAAGATGGCATAAATAGTGCAATATATTATTGTTTGATACCGGTTGACGTGATCAGCAGTGAGGGGAAACCGGTAACATCTTTCAGTCAAATGTAAATATGTTCGAGGAGAGAAGCAATGTCCAAAGAGAAGGTATATGGATTAATCGAAGAGAATGAAGTGCGTTTTGTCGACCTGCGGTTCTGTGATACGCGGGGCAAGGAACAGCATGTATCCGTGCCGGTTAATACCATCACCGACGAGTTTTTCGAAAACGGCAAGATGTTTGATGGTTCGTCCATTTCCGGCTGGAAGGGGATCGACGAATCCGACATGTTGTTGATGCCCGATACGGATACGGCAGTGATCGATCCGTTCTATGATGAATCAACCCTCAACCTGCGTTGTGACGTTCTGGAACCGACTACTATGCAAGGCTACGAACGCTGCCCGCGTTCCCTGGCAAAACGCGCCGAGGCCTACCTGCAATCGACCGGCATCGCCGATGTTGCCTATTTCGGTCCGGAACCCGAGTTTTTCATTTTTGATGAAGCCCGCTGGGGCGACAGCCTGAACAGCGCGTTTTACGAGATAGATTCAGATGAAGGTCACTGGAACAGTGATAAATTGATGGATAGCCCCAACCAGGGTCACCGCCCGGGCGTCAAGGGCGGCTATTTTCCGGTGCCGCCCGTGGATTCCCTGCAGAATGTGCGTACCGCCATTTGTATGGCGTTGCAGGATATGGGTCAGACGGTTGAGGTGCACCACCATGAGGTCGCAACCGGCGGCCAGGCGGAAATCGGCACCAAATTCAAATCACTGGTGACCAAGGCGGACGAACTGCTCACCCTGAAATACTGCGCGATGAATGTCGCCCAGGGCTACGGCAAGACGGTGACCTTTATGCCCAAACCCCTGGTCGGCGATAACGGCAACGGCATGCACGTCCACCAGTCCCTCGGCAAGGACGGCCAGAACCTTTTCAGTGGCGACAAGTACGGCGGACTGTCCGATCTGGCGCTGCATTACATTGCGGGTATCTTCAAGCATGCCAGGGCGCTGAATGCGTTCACCAACTCCGGTACCAACAGCTACAAACGCCTGGTGCCGGGATTCGAAGCCCCGGTACTGCTTGCCTACTCTGCGCGTAACCGGTCTGCATCATGCCGGATTCCATGGGTTGCCAACCCCCAGGCCAGGCGCGTTGAGATCAGGTTCCCGGATTCCTGCGGCAACCCGTACTTCATGTTTGCCGGAATGATGATGGCGGGACTGGACGGGATACAGAACAGGCTGGATCCGGGCGATCCCCTGGAAAAAGACCTGTACGACCTGACAATCGAGGAAGAGAAAGAGATTCCCACCGTATGCTCATCGCTGGACCAGGCCCTTGAGGCCCTGGATCAGGATCGGGACTTCCTGACGGCCGGTGGAGTTTTTTCGGACGACCTGATTGATGGATATATCGAGTTGAAGATGAACGAGGTAACCCGTTTCCGGATGACTACACATCCGGTCGAACTTGATATGTACTACAGTCTGTAACAGGCGATCAGCCCCGGCCGGAACGACCTTACCGGGCCGGCCGGGGCAATCCCGACTATGAGTACGTACGGGCTGCTGGACAATCTCTACACGGCCGTGCTGGTATTCGATGGCCGGCTTCGACTCTCGGATATCAACAATGCTGGAGAAAACCTGTTTTTTATCAGCCGTGCAAAGATGTGCGGTCACGGCGCACATGAAATTCTGGCTGCATCGGACAAACTGCTGGAAAATATAGAACGTACACTTGCGACGAGACAGCCCCGCATGGAATGGGGCATTGACCTGGACTTTCCCGATGCAAAGACCATCTGCGTGGATTGCATCGTGACCCCTGTGATCGAAGGCGAGACATGTAAGGAAGTGGTTCTTGAACTCATCAATGCCGACTCCCGCGTCCGCGCGTTGCGGGAGAGTAACCTGTCTTACATGCATGATGCTGCGCGCAGATCGTTAAGCGGCATAGCTCATGAAATAAAAAACCCCCTTGGAGGGCTGCGCGGCGCGGCACAACTCCTGGAGCGGGAGTTGAATGGTTCGAGCCTGGTGGAATACACAAGGATAATCATTGATGAAGCGGACCGGTTGCATAACCTGATTGACCGCATGCTGGCCCCGGTGAAAAGAAACCGCCCGCGCCGGGTGAACATCCACAGTGTGCTGGAACATACCTGCCGCATTGTGGAGGCGGAGGCGGTAGCCGATATCAAAATCAGGCGTGATTATGATCCCAGCCTGCCGCCGCTTCGGGCTGACCGTGAGCAACTTATCCAGGCGCTGTTGAATATCTGCAGGAATGCCCTGCAGGCGGTTGATGAAACCGGAGAAGTCCTGCTCCGTACCCGGATAAAACGCCGTTGTACGATTCGAAACCGGAATTACAAGCTGGCCGTCCAGATTGACGTGATCGATAACGGTCCCGGCGTTCCCCCGGAGATCGAGGAGCATATATTTTATCCCATGGTGACGGGCCGCGTGGGTGGTTCCGGCCTGGGGTTGTCCATTTCCCAATCATTGATCCAGTCCCATAACGGCATGATCCAATACGAGAGAATCGACGGCAGAACCCATTTCAGGCTTCTTCTCCCGGTGGAATGAAATGACGGGCAACAACAGAGTCTGGATTGTTGATGATGACAAATCCATAAGGTGGGTACTGGAGCGCGCCCTGCTCAAGGAACGGCTGGACCCGGTGTGCTTTGAAAACGCCCGGGACCTGCTGCAGCGCCTGGAGCGGGACAAACCGGATGTTATCATCTCCGATATCAGAATGCCGGGCCTGGACGGCCTGGCCCTGCTGGAGGAGATCAAGCTTAAAAACCCTGATGTACCCGTCATCATCATGACCGCTTTCCCGGATCTCGACCGGGTAGTTTCGTCATTCCAGGGAGGAGCTTATGAATACCTGTCCAAACCGTTTGATATAGATGAGTTGCTGGGTCTGGTAAAACGGGCGATACAGCGTCATCCCGCGGAACCGGAGGCTGCAACGGCGCAGGACACAACAACCGACGAAATTATCGGCTCTGCTGCGGCGATGCAGGAAGTATTTCGCGCCATCGGCAGGTTGTCGGGTTCCAACCTGACCGTCCTGGTTACCGGCGAATCCGGCGTCGGCAAGGAACTGGTAGCGCAGGCGCTGCACCGTCACAGCCCGCGCTCACAACATCGGTTTATCGCCATCAACGTGGCCGCCATCCCCCGGGATTTGCTGGAATCCGAGCTGTTCGGACATGAAAAAGGCGCGTTCACCGGCGCCACGTCACAGCGTCAGGGGCGCTTCGAACAGGCAAGCGGCGGCACCTTGTTCCTCGATGAAATCGGCGATATGCCCGCTGACCTGCAATCGCGCCTGTTGCGCGTGCTCTCAACCGGAACCTTCTACCGGGTCGGCGGCCACCTGCCGCTGGAGGCGGATGTCAGGGTGATTGCAGCGACCAACCAGGACCTGGAGGAACGGGTTACCCGGGGCGCATTCCGCGAGGACCTGTTTCATCGTCTGAACGTTATCCGGGTGCATGTTCCCGCGCTGCGCGACAGGCGCGAGGATATCCCGGTATTAGCGGAACATTTCCTGCGGCGTTCGTCTGCCGAACTGGGCATTGAAACCAAGCTGATGCTGCCGCAAACCCGGGAATTCCTGAACAGCCTGAACTGGCCGGGCAACGTAAGACAACTGGAAAATTTCTGCCGCTGGATAACGGTCATGGCGCCGGGCAAGGAGATTCACTTGGATGACCTGCCGCCGGAACTGAGAAACGCGAACCTGCCGGCAGAGGCTGCTGAAGACTGGGAAAGCACGCTGCGCCACTGGGTCAAATCAAACCTGCTCAGGGGTGAGACCGGGTTATTGGGCAATGTCCTCCCCGAATTCGAACGAATCCTGATTGAAGAGGCCTTGCAACAGACCGGAGGCCGCCGCAGTGAAGCCGCCAAACTTCTGGGCTGGGGCCGGAACACCCTGACCAGGAAGATCAAATCGCTGGATTTGAAAGTATAAATACAGGGCTGCTTCCTCCAACGCGCTGCTGAAGGCAAGCAGCAATCAGTTTTCACATCAGAGTGTAAAAGTAATCAAAATTCACATAAAATGTGATATTTTTGTTATAATATTTAAATTGAGCGAAAAGTCACTTAAAAAATTATCATTTTTCATGAACAAACAGAGATAGAATTAATTTTCATAGTTAATAATTATTTTTCATGAATAAACGGGCGGAAGAATTAATTTTCATAACCAATAATTATTTTTCATGAATAGCAAACAACTGAACCCATTTTCAGAACCAGTTATCATTTTTCATGAACGGCGTTTGCCTGAAAAAGCGAAGCCTGTCGGTTATGCTGCAATGATCGATAACTACGATCTTGCCGTACCTCTTCCTGTTACCCTGAGCGCAATCGGCGCGCGCCACCGCGTGCTGAAGAAAGATGGCTGGCGTATCCTCACGCCCCGTCATGAGCCGCAGCCTACCCTTGAAGGCCACCTAGTCTTCGCACTGAAATACGAGGGGCTTGACCTTGCCGTTCTGAAACGGCTTTTCCTGGCAGTCGGGCCGGCGGCCATTGAAACCATTGTCAAAGCAAGCCCGACCGGAAGTTACGCACGACGTTTATGGTTTCTGTATGAATGGCTGTTGTCGGAAAAACTGTCACTGGCCGATGCAGACAGGGGCAATTATGTTCCGGCCATCGACCCGCAACTGCAATGGGCGACCGAAGGCACAACCGTATCCCGGCAGCGCGTTCGGAATAATTTACCGGGTACCCCGGAATTCTGTCCCCTGGTCTTCAAAACAGAGGCGTTGCGTGAATTTGTCGCTATGGACTTTAAGAGCCGCGCTCAGGACGCGGTAGCGGCTATACCCAAGAACATCCTGGCGCGAACAGCGGCTTTCCTGCTGCTGAAAGACTCTAAAGCTAGCTACGTTATAGAAGGAGAAAACCCACCCCAGGACCGCATCCAACGGTGGGGACGCGCCATTGGCGAGGCCGGTCGTCGCCCTCTTGACCTTGAAGAGTTGCTGCGTTTGCAGCATATCGTGATTGGCGATAACCGCTTCATGAACATGGGTCTCAGAAACGAAGGGGGTTTTATCGGCTCGCACGACCGAACCACGCGTATGCCGCTGCCGGACCACGTCAGCGCGAGGCATGACGACCTTGATTCGCTGGTCAACGGCCTCATCCGCTTTGACCGGGAAGCCGCAGGAAGTATCGATCCGGTGGTCGCTGCGGCAGTTCTTGCCTTCGGGTTTGTCTATATCCATCCTTTTGAAGACGGGAACGGACGTATTCATCGCTACCTGATCCACCACGTGCTGTCTCAACGTGGGTTCAATCCACCCGGTGTTGTCTTTCCGGTCTCGTCCGCCATCCTTGATGAAATCGACCGCTACCGCACTGTTCTGGAAAGTTATTCCGAGCGACTTTTGCCGCTAATCAAGTGGCAGCCAACGTCCTCAGGCAACGTGGAGGTATTGAATGATACGGCAGATTTCTATCGTTATTTCGATGCAACCCCTCATGCGGAATTCCTGTATGAATGCGTCAAACGGACAATAGAGGAAGACCTGCCCCAGGAAGCCGACTACCTGACACGATTCGACGCCGCACAAGCAGCCGTGATGAACCGGGTCGAAATGCCGGATCGCCTGGCGCAGACTTTAATATTGTTTGTTCGTCAAAATAAGGGGGCGCTGGCAAAAAAGCGCCGGAATAAGGAGTTCAAAGCCCTGACGAATGATGAAGTCACGGACCTCCAGGCTATCATCAACGATGCCTTTGATGGTTTCGCGTGATGAGCATTTGGCAATGGATTCGAAATAAGCTACCCTGCCGCAAGCGGACGGGGCATTAATATGAACTTTATTTCTCACTCGCCGCAAGCGGCGTAGAACTAATCCCACAGAGATTAGAATGTCAGAAACTTGGGATCCACAAGCGTTCTTGAATACGCCAATCCATGCATTTGATTTTCAGGTCATGATTGGCGATATCATAGATTTTCTCGAATTTTCGGAAAACAACATCGAATGGCAACTCCGCCGTGAGTTACAGGAAATCCGAAGACGCGACGAACTAGAAGGTTTTCCGCCAGGATATAGAGAACATCTTGAAGAAAATGCTGAATTTAGGTTCGGTGTCAGCTTACCTCTTCGAGTTAGATATGCTGCGGTAATTTCATTGGTTACTTCTGTTGAATGGTCCATGCGGCATCTCGTAAAACATTTTAAGGTGCCTAATTGTAAAAATGAAACGATACGTTGCATGATGAAAGGACTTCAGGATTTTACACGTATACAACGCAATGAAGACATAACGGTCTTTGAAGATATTCTTCAAGTGAGAAATTGCATCGTACACAGTGCAGGATTGCTCAGGGATGACAAGTATTCTGATGAAATTAGTGCATCAGTTCGGAAGCTCGACGGTTTTTCGTTAGAAAACCGGCATTTCCTTGGCACTCATGTGTACATCCAGAGAGGGGCATTGAATCCTTACGCAGAGAGAATGAAACAGTTAGTTATTGAGTTGCGCGACTGCGGAAATAGGCAATCCACGGCTTCAGCGAAGTGACAAATTCGTGTTTAACGATTACTTTGAAGTCCATGTGCGTGTTGCTCCTGATCTCCTATCCGAATTACTGCGGTTAAATCCTCTTGACGAGAGCGGGGAACGACAATTCAAGCATCATCAGTGGCTCACCGATGATTTTGGACAGCCCGAACTGTATCCGCATCTGGTCGGCGTTATGGCCGTTATGAAAACTGTCACTCTCAAGAAACCGGAACAGGCATTGGGCGAGTTTCTGCGCAGACTTCAAAGAGCCTATCCAAAAAAACACATTCTCCGAGCTCGATTTTGACGAGGACAGCTACCTATAAAAATGCAGGATTTAAAGCCGATGAAAATTGACGTGGATCTGCCAAGCCGTTTAGGGTCGGGCCTGTATAGCCATTTCGCTATTTAAGGTATTGGGGTGAAATCTACCCCCTGCCTTTTAAAATAATTTTTCGCTTAGGACACGACCGGAATTGCCCAAATTTCTTTAGCAAGACCGGAAATGTGTTTGCTGCGCATTTCGATTCTTCGCTCATCCCACTCGGTTTCTTTAGCCCGCATATCTCACCGATGAATTGAATGAGGCCGTGTTTTGTGTTATAAAAT
>JAPPLI010000152.1 GCA_028819495.1 Gammaproteobacteria bacterium
GAGGGCCCGTTCGGCGAGTTTCCCGGCACGTACAGCGGCGTGCGCCGGTTGAACGTATTCCGGGTGACGGCCGTATCCTTCCGGGATGATCCCATCTTCGAGAGCTTGTACATCGGCAGCAAAAGCTGGACGGAGCACGACACACTGCTGGGCATCAATGTCTGTACGACGGTTTATCACCAGTTAAAACGGGGTTTCCCTGAAGTCGTTGCCGTGAATGCCTTATACCAGGACGGGACGACTGCGATCATTGCCGTGAAGAACCGCTTCGCCGGCTTTGCCAAATCCGTGGCGCTGCGGGCGCTGGGTTCGTCTCACGGCCTGATGTTCCTGAAGAACCTCATCATGGTTGATGCCGACATCGACCCGTTTGACCTGAACCAGGTCATCTGGTCGCTGTCCAACCGCACCCGGCCTGATGATATTATCGTATTGCCGAACATGCCGCTCAGTGACGCCGACCCGTCGGCAGAGATTGGCGGTAAAGGCCACCGGTTGATTATCGACGCCACCTCCTATATGCCGCCGGATCCGATCTCCGTGAACAACAACCTGGTGGAATCACCGGCCGGTGAAGTGATAAACGAACTGGAAAGAGTTATTAACGAACTGCGAAAAAAGTAACGCTCACATTCAGGCCTGCTTTCTTTCCATGAATAACTGTTCAAAATTTACCGGCAATGAGGATGAACTAAGGAAGCTCTGAACAAGTCCATCCTGGACTTGTCAGAGCACGGAAAACAAAAATGCGATTTTTGTTTTCCTCTCAAAATCAATGATTTATAATCATCGATTTTGGCGATACATCCCTGTATCGCAGGAAACTCTGATTTAATCAGAGTTTCCCTAACCATATCTGTGGAATTAATGGCAGGTTCGGTGTTCAAATGACAAGAAAGCAGGCCTGAAAATGGGTAACGTTCATCGGGTTGACAAAACCCTGCCCACTAACGACATGATCTATTACGTGCGCAAGGACCCGGCTTTGCAAAAACGCTGGCTGGAAGACCTGGAAGGTCTGACAAGGGAATTCGGTTGCAGCCGGGAAGAATACGAGGCGTTGCGTGATACCGATCCGAAACGGTTAATGGACCTGGGTGTTCACCAGTACCTGGTGCCGCATATCATGCGACTGACCTACGGGACCGGCAACATGACTAATGCCCATCCGGCTGTTGCCATCTACCAGAAGGCCTTCCCGAAGGAATCAAAAGAGTCCCTCGGTGATTCCAAATGGGACATGATGCAGGACAAGGATGATGGCTGAGATCGTCGCTGCAGTTGCCACGACCCATACGCCGGGTTTGCTGGGCTGGTTCGAGGATGCGCCGGAACACCAGCAACAAACCGCACTGGCGTCATTCAAAAAAATGCGCGACCACCTCAACGCGGCAAGGCCGGATGTCATGATCATCTTTGCCAACGATCACCTGCTCAACTGGCCGCTGAGCAACACACCCGAATACACGGTCGGTATCGCCGACCGCCACAGCGGCCCGGCAGACTGGTATCAACCCTGGCTGGCGCAGGATGAAAAATACCATGTGCCGGGCAACTCGAAACTGGCCCGTTACATCGTCAACGAATCGGCCAGGCATGGCTTACAACTGGCTTATATCAAGGAAGACATGCAGTTTGATGACGGGATATCCACACCCACCAAGTATCTCAACCCGGACATGAGCATACCCGTCATACCCATTACCATGAACTGTACCGTTCCTCCCATTCCTGCACCGAAACGGGCCTACCAGGTAGGACACATCATCCGCGACGTGCTCAACAGTTATCCTGGTGATGAACGTATCGCATTGATCGGTTCCGGCGGGCTATCCCACGAACCGGGCGGCCCCCGTTACTTTTATATCGATGAAGAATTCGACCGCATGTTCCTGGATTGTCTCGCTGAGGGCGATCACCGGAAGCTGATGGAGAAATGCACGTTGGAGCGCATGGAAGAGGCCGGTTCCGGCGGCACGGCAGAACTGATTGCCTGGTTTGTGGTACTCGCCTCAACCAGGGGACCCGCCGAGGTGCTGGGTTATTGCGACAGTTATGCCTGGCGTTCCGCTTCCGGTTGGGTTATCTGGCCTCACCTGAGATAACAATCGCCGATGTCAGCCACCCACCAACTCAAAGACGATGTGGTGAATTATGCCTGGGACAACTCACATCCGCCCCGTCTGGCCGTCGAACCCGGCGATACGGTTATCTTTACCACCCGTGACGCGGCGGACAACTACTACTCCATCGATTCAACCGGGGCAGACGTCAAGGCAAAAGGCCCTTTGGTCGGTCACCCCCTGACCGGCCCCGTCCATGTCAACGGCGCCGAACCCGGCGACACCCTGGTCATTGATGTCCTGGATGTCATTCCCACACTGGGATTCGGCTGGACCGCCATCCGGCCGCATCGCGGCCTGTTGCCGGTGGAGGAGTTTCCCGATGAGTATTTGCATATCTGGGATTTAAGTGACGGCAACCTGGCCCGCATGAAACACCGTGATGATATTGCTATCCCCATAGCCCCTTTCCCCGGCATCATGGGAACGGCGCTGCCGGAACCGGGAGAACACAGTACCATCCCGCCCCGTAATAACGGCGGCAATATGGATATCCGCCACCTGTGCAAAGGCACTACATTATATTTACCGGTCTCCGTTGAGGGTGCGCTGTTCAGCGTAGGTGATGCCCATGCGGCCCAGGGCGATGGCGAGGTCTGCATCACCGCCATTGAAATGGCTGCACGGGTTACGCTCCGGATTGACCTCGAAGCAGGCTCCAGGATCCCGGAGCCTCATTTCAGGACTGCAGGCCCACTTTGTACCAATACCAATACGGGGCCCAGCTTCGTCACAACCGCCAATGGTCCGGATCTCTTTGAAAATGCACAACGGGCAGTGCGCTATATGATCGATCACCTGGAACGGGAGCGGGGCTTGACCAGGGAGCAGGCCTATGTGCTTTGCTCTGTCTGTGTGGATTTAAAAATCAATGAGATCGTAGACAAACCCAATTACATTGTCTCCGCTTCACTCCCCGAAATCGTGTTTACATAAACCCGTCTGACTATCTTTAATAAATGCTTGCTTCGGAAGACCTCAAAAAATCCCTGGAGAAGATGACCCACCACCCGGGCGTCTACCGGATGCTCGATGCGGACGGTACCCTGATTTACGTGGGCAAGGCAAAGGACCTGAAAAAACGGGTCGCCAGCTATTTCGGCAAGAAGCCGGATTCACCCAAGACACGGGCGCTGATCAGGCAGATCCGGGACGTCGACGTCACGGTTACTCGCACCGAAGCAGAGGCCCTGCTGCTCGAGAGCAACCTGATAAAACAGCACAAACCCCGTTATAACGTGGTCTTGCGGGATGACAAGAGCTACCCGTACCTGTATTTATCCACTGACAATGAATTTCCCAGGTTGAGTTTCTACCGCGGCGCCAAGTCCGGGGCGGGGCAGTATTTCGGCCCTTATCCCAGCGCCAAGTCCGCCCGCCGCACCCTGAACCTCACCCAGAAGCTGTTCCGGATCCGGCAATGCGACGACAACTTCTTCAGGAATCGTTCCAGGCCCTGCCTGCAATACCAGATCAAGCGTTGCACCGCGCCCTGCGTGGGGCTGGTCAGCCCCGGGGATTACCGGGAAGACGTAAAACATACGGTCATGTTCCTGGAAGGTCGCAATGAGGAAGTGATCAGGGAATTGACTGCGCCCATGCAGAAGGCAGCAGACGGGTTGGATTATGAGCGCGCCGCGCAGTACCGGGACCAGATCATCAGCCTGAGGAAGATACAGGAAAACCAGTATATTACCGCGCCCAGGGGGGAACTCGATATCGTCGCCTGTTACATGGAGGGCGGCTATGCCTGCGTGCAGGTATTCTTCATCCGCGGTGGTCTGAACCTGGGCAACAAGGCGTTTTTCCCGGGCCACACCGGTGAGTTGACGGAGGCGCAGGTACTCAATGCGTTCCTGCCCCAGTATTACCTGACCGGCTCACGCAACAGGCCTGCCCCGGGGGAAATCCTGGTCAGCCACCCGGTAGCGGATGCGGAAACGTTGATGACCCTGCTCAGTGAGAGAAGGGGAAAGAGCGTGCGGCTCAGGCAGAGGCACCGCAGCGAAAGAAGGAAATGGGTGGAAATGGCGTTGAACAATGCGGAAATAGCCCTGAGGACGCGTCTTTCCTCCAGGGACGATTACGTATCCAGGTTCGAGAACTTACAGGGATCATTAGGCCTGAATGAACCTGTGGAACGGATAGAATGCTTTGATGTAAGCCATACGAGCGGCGAAGCGACAGTTGCCGCCTGCGTGGTATTCAACCATGGGGGCGCGGTTAAAACCGATTATCGCAAGTTCAATATCAAGGACGCGCCTGCCGGCGATGATTACGCCGCCATATCCCAGGCATTCAACCGGCGCTATTCACGCATAAAAAAGGAAGAGGGAAAGCTGCCTGACCTGATATTGATTGACGGCGGAAAGGGCCAGGTCGGCTCCATCCGGGCCGTGGCGGAGGAACTGCAACTCGATGAAGTGACACTGCTGGGCGTGGCCAAGGGCAAGGCGAGAAAACCCGGCATGGAGAGGCTGGTTTTTTCGGACGGCAAGACCGAAGCCAGCCTTGCGCCGGACTCACCCGCCCTGCACCTGATCCAGGAGATCCGGGATGAGGCGCACCGGTTTGCAGTTACCGGACACCGGCAGCAGCGCAACCGCAAGAGGTCCAGGTCAGTCCTCGAAGACGTGGAAGGTGTCGGTTCAAAGCGGCGGAGGGAACTGATACGATACTTCGGCGGTCTACAGGGTGTGTCCAGGGCAGGTGTTGAAGAGCTTGCCCGGGCGCCCGGTATCAGCCACAATCTGGCAAAGAAAATCTATGCTTCATTCCATGGGGATGAGGCGTGACGTTAAAAAAGTTTTTAACGCAGGATTTTTTTCGTCAGACAAGCCGTATGACGAATGAGGGAAGGAGTGTACACCAGGTACATGACTGACCGAATGAGGAAAGACGGCGCAGGATGGCGGAGAAAAGACAAGTTAAAAGTTTTTAACGCAGGATTTTTTTCGTCAGACAAGCCGTATGACGAATGAGGGAAGGAGTGTACACCAGGTACATGACTGACCGAATGAGGAAAGACGGCGCAGGATGGCGGAGAAAAGACAAGTTAAAATGAATTTACCAAATATTCTTACGCTTTTTCGCATAGGTTTGATCCCTGTTTTCGTGCTGGTTTTCTACCTGCCGTTTGACTGGAGCAACGAAGCAGCCTGTATTATCTTTGTGGTTGCGGCCGTAACCGACTGGCTCGACGGCTTCCTGGCGCGCAAATTACAGCAAATCTCAAAACTGGGAGCGTTTCTCGACCCCGTTGCCGACAAGCTGATGGTGGCGGTTGTGCTGGTCCTGCTGGTGGAACGCAATCCCGGCATACTTTTGACTTTACCGGCTGCCGTAATCATCGGCAGGGAGATCGCCGTCTCGGCGTTGCGGGAGTGGATGGCGGAACTGGGGGCGCGCAGCAGGGTAGCCGTTTCCATCTACGGCAAGATAAAGACTATCGCCCAGATGGCGGCCCTGCCGCTGTTGATATACCATGACACGCTCTACGGCCTGCCCGTCTATGGTGTGGGACTGGTCCTGTTATATATCGCCGCGGTATTGACCCTGGTATCTATGTGTCAATACCTGGTCAGTGCCTGGCCGAAACTGAAAGAAAATACCTGAAAACAGTAAGTTACGGAAAACCTGGAGTTTATGGGACTTGACATCCTCTAACGTGGCGTTATAATTCGGCGACACTTTGGAAAGGCGTTCGGTAACGCCAGGGAGGGTTGACAGATGAATGATTACTGCGGGAATAGCTCAGTTGGTAGAGCATCACGTTGCCAACGTGAATGTCGCGAGTTCGAGTCTCGTTTCCCGCTCCAGACATACACCCTGAGGGGCCCCGGATCAGGTCCGGGCTAACCTCGGGGTTTTCATTTTGTGATTTACAACCCAGGCTGGGTGGCAGAGTGGTGATGCAGCGGCCTGCAAAGCCGTCTACGCCGGTTCGATTCCGACCCCAGCCTCCAGAATAATGTTGCCGGGTCCTCTGATATTAAATCAGAGGATCCTTTTTTCCATATCCAGGCCCGGGTGGTGGAATTGGTAGACACAAGGGACTTAAAATCCCTCGGGGGAAACTCCGTGCCGGTTCGAGTCCGGCCCCGGGCACCAAACCCTGTTATTTTTGTTTATCCTGAATTTTTTTGAATCATCTTTAAAAGTGAAATTGCAAGCAACCCACTTTGCTCAGCCAGTGTTTCCAATATCTCGAAGTGGTTTAAACCAATCCCGATGACATAGTCCACAGTCTTATTGATCTTTTCAACAGCCTGTGCAAATTCGTTGGATTGACGAATAAACTCCGGTGATTCATCGGTGCCATGACTGATAATGACTGGTGCAGATAACTTATCCAAATGCCGCTGCGGACTTAATTTGTTCTCCGTTTCCTCCGTGATATTCAGATATTCACTGCGTGCAGACAACCTTACCGGTTCGAGGTCGTACATGCCACTGCAACACAATCCGCCTTTGATTATGTCAGCAGGTAAATTAAACCCGGATTGCCAGTCTGTTGTCAGGCAAACAGCAGCAAGGTGTGCGCCGGAAGAATGACCGCAAAGGTAGATATTGTCTTTATCCCCGCTGAATTTTTTTGCGTTATTATAGACCCAGGCAATAGAACGTCTTACCTGTCCGGCTAATACCATCAAGTCTCCCTCAACATCCAGCACGGAATCAAAGTCCATTGCTATCCAATGTATCCCGGCTTTGGTGAACAGGGGCGCGGGGAAGGCGTAATCTTCGGCAAAGCCAATGCGCCAGGCGCCTCCATGAATAAATATGACAATCGGAGCATTACTTTTTGAAGTGGTATATACATCCAGCTTTTCTATGTCTTTTTCACCATATTGAAACAGCTTTGGCTCACCTGTCTCATGTCTGGCTTTTTCACTGTTCGATTGGTAGCGATCAATCACTTCCAGCATATTGGATGCATAGTTACTCTGTTCATAGGCAGCATCCAGCGATTCCTGATCCATGTCTCGCCAGACAACAGTACTGTTGTTATTATTTGCTTTCATTTAAGTGGTCAATTGCAAAATGAAGCTTCTTTTGAATAAGCATTCCAGTTTATGTTATCACTTAAAAATCGTAATTTAAGTTTTCGTTAAGGGGAGCACTCGGTGGCGAAATCACCAGAATCGTTTACGGTTGCACAATTCGCGGCAATTGCGGTGTGTTTCGTGCTGCAAATCATCGATGGCATGGACGTGCTGGTGGTGGCTTACGCCGGTCCGCAGATAATCGAGGAATGGGGCATCACCAAGGGCACCTATGGCTATATTTTCAGCGCGGGCGTCGCCGGCATGACCATGGGTTCGTTTTTCCTCACGCCGTTTGCCGACATCATCGGCCGACGCCGGGCGGTGCTTGCAGCGGTCACAATCATTGCCTCGAGCATGTTGCTCACGGCCTTCGTCACCTCGATTGCGCAGTTGCTGGCCTTGCGCTTCATCGTCGGACTTGGGATCGGCCTGGCAGGACCGACTCTGTCGACCATTGGTGCGGAATACTCGCCGCCACGCTACCGGCATTTCGTCGTGTCGATGATCGGCGCCGGCTATGCCGTGGGCGCGATGCTCACCGGCGTTGTCGCTGCGTACATCGTGCCCGAGTATGGCTGGCGGGCAATGTTCATCACTGCAGCGGTGGTTACCGGCATCATGCTGCCGGTCGCATTCGTGATGTTACCGGAGTCACTGGAATTCCTGCTGAAAAAACAGCCCCCCGGCGCGTTGGCGCAGGCCAACCGGCTGCTCAGCCGGCTCGGTCGCCCGCAGCTGGACGAACTCCCCGCCGCCACCGCCGAAAAACGTAGCGGCCTGGGCGTCGGCAATCTGCTCGTCGAAAACCGCCGCCGCTCCACCCTGGGGCTCTGGATGGGCTTTTTCATGGTTTATGCCACCGTGTATTTTCTGCTGGGCTTCGTCCCGGCAATTGTCAAGGACATGGGTTACCCGGAGGAGCAGTACATACTTGCGGGCACGGTTTACAACCTCGGCGGTCTGGTCGGCATCTTCGTCCTTGGAGCGCTGTTCACCCGCTATCGCCTGGCCGCGGTCATTATTGGTTTTCAAGTGGCTTCAGCTGTTTTCATGGTGGCATTCGGTGTGTTGACGCCGCCGCTGGCGACATTGTTGACGGTGATCTGCGTGTTGGGGTTCTTCAGCCAGGCTGGTCTCATCGGCATGGTGGCGGCGGCCGTGCGTCTTTACCCGACTGAATTGCGCGCCACGGGTGTCGGCTGGGGTCAGGGTATGGGCCGGGCAGGCGCCATCATCGGCCCCATTACAGGCGGGCTGCTGATGGTGCCCGGGTATTCGCGCGCCCTGAATTTCAGCCTGTTTGCCATACCGTTCGTGCTGGCCGCGCTGGCGGTGATGTTCATCCGCTTTCCGAAGGAGCCTGCTGAAAAGGGATAGGAAAATCAATCTGCAGAGCAGAGGAATTGCCGTTTGTATTTTAGCGAAAACGGCATTAACATGGAGCAGCTAAACGATATAGGGGGAGGTCTTCGTAATGACTCAACGCACGATCGGCTCACGCGTCATCAGCGTGTTTTCGGCCACAATAATCGCCGCGGTCACGTATCCTGCCGGCGCCCAGGTGCTGGAAGAAGTCATCGTCACGGCGCAGAAGCGCGAACAGAACGTGCAGGACGTCGGCATCGCCATCACCGCGTTCAGTGGCGCGCAGCTCAAGGAACTGCGGATGACCGAGAGTACCGACGTCGCCTACATGAGCGCCGGCGTATTTGTCTCCGGTAGCAGCGCCGGACAGACCCGCGAGTTCACGATTCGCGGCGTCACCCAGAACGACTTCGCCGATTTTGCCGAGAACCCGAATGCTACCTACGTTGATGAAGGCTATATCGGATTTCGCCAGGGTAATGTGTTCGCGGCTTTCGACCTCCAACGTGTCGAGATCCTGAAGGGTCCGCAAGGGACGCTGTTCGGACGTAACGCTACGGGTGGCGCGGTCGCTTACCACACCAAGAAGCCCACGGAGGAGACCGAAGGTTTTCTCGATCTGACCTACGGTCGCGAAAATACTTTCAACGCCGAAGGCGCGATCAGCGGCAGTCTCAGCGATGGAGTACGCGCACGGATGTCGGGCATGTACAAGCGTCATGATCCCATCCTTAACAACGTCTACCCATTCGAGGCGGTCCCTAATCCGGCCGGCCCCGGCAGTCCGCCGTGGTTCGGCTCGGCGACCAGCGATGCGGACGACGTCTGGAACGACAATCAATGGGCGCTGCGCGGCCAGTTGGAATTCGACGTTGCCGATAACGTCCAGTTCCTGGTTTCCGGTTTCGCCGGGCGCGCGAAGATCAGCACCTCTCCCAATCAGCACATTGCGACCACGGGGGTGCGCATCGACAGTGATGGCGATGGCGAGTTGGATGACACCATCAACAGTATCTTCGCTGCGGACGATCCGCTCGGCTGTGAAGTGATAAACGGCGAGACCGGCGGTTGCCTGCCCATCAGCCTGACCGACGGCGAGTTCTTTCCGGGTCCCCCGCTGTACGGGCGGTCTGATGCCGTGCGTCCCGTAGTGGGCGGTGACTTCTGGGGACACATCGACCCCGATGGGGATGGTTTCGATATTTCCAGCGACATGACGTCCGATGATTTCAACCGGAATGAAACCGAAGGCGTCACCGCGAAGATTACGTGGGATATCAACGAAGATTTGACCCTGACATCGGTTTCGCATTACATGCATTTCCTGATGCGCGAATCGATCGACGTTGAGGGTTCTCCGACCGCGCAAGGGGCCATCTCACGTGATACCACTGCTGACAACTTCGCCCAGGAGTTGCGCCTGAACGGTCAGTTCGGTCGCGTCGATTTCGTCGCCGGTTTGTACTATCTATGGATGGAAACCAACGACCGGAACGCATTCGACTTCTCCGAGGGCGGGCCGTTAACCACCGCCCTGACGCCGTTTCTCCTCTCGTTTTTCAATCCGTTCGGCGTGGCCCCCTTTCAGCCGGGCGGCGCCCGCTACCCCGGGGCGGTCGCCTCCAACAACATCGTCGATCTGGAGACGAACTCCTACTCGATTTTCGGCCAGATGGACATCGAACTCACGGACCGGTTTGAACTCGTTCTCGGTGCCCGGGTGGTGTTCGAAGACAAGGACTACGACTTCGTGAACGAGTTTTACGGAAACGAGGACGATTTCCGCGTCGAGTTCGACAAACGCGTGCCGTTGGTGATCGAGTTCGCGCCGTATTCGGACAGCACCAGCGAGACACTGTGGACGGGCAAGGCCCAACTCAATTTCCGGCCCAATGATGACTGGCTGCTGTATTTCGGCGTGAATCGCGGCGTCAAGGCCGGCAGTTTCAACGGCCCGGTGAACGCCGGCCAGGCACGGCTCGCCGACGAGCTGTTCCCCTACGATTCCGAGGTGCTGCTCGCCTACGAGGCCGGGTTCAAGGCCACGCTGTTCGGCGGCAGTACCCGGCTGAACGCCAGCGCGTACTATTATGATTATTCCGATTACCAGGCCTTCCTGTTCGTTGGTGCGTCGGGCGCCATTTTCAATAACGACGCGACGTACAAGGGCGTGGAACTCGAACTGCTCTCAAGCCCTGTCGACAACTTCACGTTCATGTTCAATGCGTCCTACATCGATGCTGAAGTCGAGGACCTTGCGGTCGCGCCGAACGTGGAGCGGGATGTCGATCCGGCTTTCACTCCGGACGTGCAACTCAGCGGTCTGGTGCGCTACGAGTGGCCGGACTCATTGGCCGGCGGCACTACCGCCATACAGGCGGAATTCGACTATGCGGCGCATCGTTACCAGAATATCCGCAACTTCGACGCGCAGAGGATGCCGTCGTACGTGATGGGCGATGTGCGGGCATCCTGGATCAGCGTCGATGAGCGTTGGGAACTCTCGGCGTTCGTCGAGAACGTCGCCGATGTGCGTACCATGTTCACCGGTTTCGACTTATCGACGCTATGTGGGTGCACGACGGTGGGTTACTACAAGCCGCGCTGGTGGGGGATCCGGGCACGCTATAACTATTTCTAATCCAGGTATGGGTATTCTTGTAGACGGTGTCTGGCATTCGGGCGATCATCATAATACGGAAGAGCACGGCGGAAAGTTTGTCCGCAAGGACAGTACGTTTCGAAGCTGGGTGACGCCGGACGGAGCGGCCGGACCGAGCGGTGAGGGCGGGTTTCCGGCCGAACCCGGGCGTTACCACCTTTACGTGGTTACTGCCTGCCCGTGGGCCCACCGCACGTTGATTGTGCGGCGCTTGAAAGGATTGGAAGACGCGATCCCGGTGACGCGCCTGGTTCCCGAGATGACTGAGAACGGATGGTGCTTTGCCGAACCCGGCGCCGAGCCGCGGGCAGACCCGGACCCGCTCTACGGCGCGCAACATCTCTACCAGATTTATTTGCGCGCGGATCCGAAGTGCAGCGCGCGCCCGACCGTTCCGGTGCTCTGGGACAAGCAGCGGGAGACGATCGTCAACAACGAATCTTCCGAAATTCTGCGCATGTTCAACAGCGCCTTTAATGACTTTGCCGGTAATCCCGATCTTGACCTGTATCCGGAACAACTACGGAAAGACATCGACGAGCTGAATGCCGAAATATACACAAACGTAAACAATGGCGTTTACCGGTGCGGGTTCGCAACGACCCAGGATGCATACGACAGCGCGGTATCGGCCTTGTTTGCAACCCTGGATAAGGTGGAGGCGCGTCTCGACGGCCGGCGCTATCTGGTCGGCGACCGCCTGACAGAGGCCGATTGGCGACTCTACACCACACTGCTGCGCTTCGATGCTGCATATTTCAGTTTCTTCAAATGTAACTTGCGGCGTATCGCGGATTATCCGAATTTGAGCAACTACCTGCGGGAGCTTTATCAAATCGGCGGGATCGCGGAACTTCTGGATATCGAAGACGCGAAACGCCAGTACTACTCGCTGGAAAAAGCCTGGTACGGCCGTCCCGCGATCGTGCCTCGGGGACCGGTGCAGGACCTTACCGCTCCTCACGACAGGCAACGCCTGCCGGCCGCGGCTTGAACTCGATCGCCCGGGACGGCGGAAGTGCGGGTTCGGTTTTTGTTAGCGAATTACTGGATTTTGATTTAGTATTTGCCGATAACACTATGTAAAAACAGGTGAAAAACATGAGCGAAGCACAATGCCCACAAAATGGTCCCTATGGGGTCGAAATTGAAGCGGGGATTTATTTCTGGTGTAGCTGTGGTCGTTCTGATAACCAGCCTTTTTGCGATGGTTCCCATAAAGGCACCGATTTTACGCCGGTAAAATTTGAACTTAAGCAAACCGGATCCCTCTGGTTATGTGGTTGTAAACGAAGCAGTAAGGGCTACCTCTGCGACGGTAGTCACAAAAACAGTTGAGTTAAAGCATCATGGATACCACTGTCAAAGATCAGGAAGAATTAGCCAATACGCTTATCGATCGAGCCAGGGGCGTCGCCGCCGACTTGCGAGAGCGGGCAGGGGAGGCAGAGCAGCAACGCCGTATCCATGCGGAGTCTTTCCGGGCAATGAAACAAGCAGACCTGTTCCGTGCCTATGTACCGGTGCGCTATGGTGGTTATGAATTGCATCCGCGTTATTTCTGGCGCATTGCGGCTGAACTTTCCAAGGCTTGTCCCTCATCCAGTTGGGTGTATACCGTGATGTCCTGTCATTCCTATTTGATGGCGCTTTTTCCGGAGCAGTCCCAGGAAGAAGTGTTTGGCGCTGATCCCAATGTCGGGATAACGGGTATTCTTCCGGACCGCACAACGGCAACGAAAGTCGATGGTGGTTATGTCTTAAAGAACAGTGTTTGGCCATTTGGCTCCGGTTGCCATAACGCGGACTGGTTTATGCTGGGTGCGCAAATACCCGGTTTACCGCCGGGACACGACAAGGCGTTTTTCATGGTACCACCGGCGGACATTGAAATTAATGATGACTGGTATGTGGCCGGTCTTAAAGCGACAGGCAGTAACAGTGTCAAGTTGAAGCAGGACGAGTACTTCGTGCCCGGTCACAGGATGATGAAGGCGGAAACTGCCCTGGTACACAAATGCGGTAGCATAAGACCATTGTTGTATCGCGCACCATTCGGTGCGATTATGCCGGTTACATTGGGGGCAGGGACTGCCGTTGGCGCCGCAGTCGCAGCGCTGGAATTTCATGAAGACCTGATTCTAAACCGCTCGGCGAGACCCATGGTGTATACCGCCGACATTCCAAAAAAAGATTTACCTTCAACCCACCATATCCTGGGTGATGTTACGGCTAAACTGGAATCCGCAATCTTGATGACAGATCATGCCTGTGATCTATGTTTTGACGGGGCTGTGCATAATGAAAAGGTAATGAGTGCACAGGACCGGGCGCGGATCAGATTGTTCGGTGTCCATGCCATGCATCTATGCCGGGAAGTCGTCAACATCCTGTTCCAGGACTCCGGTGGCTCATCATTGCATGAACGCTCTCATATGCAACGGCTCTATCGTGACATTAATGCCATGACCATGCATGAGGCCATGCATGAAGAAATTATTAAAGAGGTATATGGCCGACTCCGTTTGAATCAATCCACCACCCATTGGTTGTTGTAGATGGAGACGCCTTCCTATGGTTGTTTTTTGCGGGCCTGGAGGCGGGAACCGTCACGCCTGATCTCAAAGATATCGATACATTGCGGTCCGGCGTTCACGCCTTTGCCGGAAGCAAGATTGAATATGAAGCCGTGGAGTGAGCAGCGGAGCATTTTGCCATTCCCCATTATTACGCCACGGCGGACAAAATCGCCGTCCTTATGTGGACACAATCGCTGGGCGCCACGGTAATCATCACCGATTTGGAAAATGACGATGTCTTCACCGCCAACCGTGGCTGCTACCGGGAACTCCGACTCCTCCGCGTCGATCTCCCGGAGATCATGCCACTCTCCTTCACCCATACAAAACGCTTCGCCTAGGCTGCCGCCCGGACTCCGCCTCCCACCTGCTGGATTCGGTCCAGGGCAAAGCCGCGTTCAATGCGGGTAAGAAATAATCCGATCTGGTAAGTGAACGGTTCTTCCAGGAAACATTTATAGGTGGCGGTCAAGGCGTCCGCAAGCGGCAAGCCGACTTTGTCGCAGGTCCCGTAGAAACATTGCTGGACCCGGGTGGCGACATCGAGATCAACCGTTGTATGGTCCCAATTCAACTGGCTGAGATCGGCGGCCAGCGCGTCCAGGAAGGCCTTTTGGCCTGGTACCAGGGTGGCGGCCCGTTGCGGAATAACGTCTTCATCGATCATCGGCAGCCAGTTGCGTTCGTTGCGGGCCAGGGTGACATCGCAGTCGTAGCGCACACCACGTTTGAATGCCATTACCGGCAGGATCTGGCGGTCGCTCTTGCGGGTTTGCTGCTCACAATCTTCCAGTTCAAAATCGCCGTCTTCGATTTTCATCACACTGACATCCGCCAGCCTCCCGACAGCCAGGCTGCCTGCATGATCATCAATGCCGATGGCGCGAGCCGGCGCGATAGTGATGCCTTCGATGATTTGTTCAGGCTCGAATCCCAACGCCAACATGCAGGTCAGCACATTGGTGAAGGAGTACACCGGGTGCATTACGTTGAATTGTTGCAGGTCTGAACTGATGGTGTGAGGCAGCAAGTCCTGGGCGATGGCTTTTTCAGCAATATCAAAAGAAAAATTTGTAGAGCCCATGCCGATATCGAATAAGACTCCGCGCTTTTGAGCGGCCCGGACTTCACGCCGGATTTTACCGTCCTCGTTCAAGATTGTGCCGGGATTGCCATGATATATATGGGTAATCATGTCGCCACGCTCAGCGACCTCGAAGGCAGGCCCGGTAGTGTCACGCCTCTGCTCCACCTGGAAGTCACCGATGTGGGTATAGGTAGGCAACTCGAGAATTTGAGCTGCGCCTTTGCCCAATCGCAGCGGCCCCCAATCATGGTCGCCAAAGGCGCCGAGCTTCAAATAAGCAAATACGTCACGATTCTCATTGACGATGTCGAGCCAGGCCGCCATATCCCATGCGCCTAATGTGCGGACATCACCTTCAATATAGGACGAACTGACGATACCCATTGGCCGCACGTACGGGCCGCAATACAGATCGGTGACGGTGGCATCGGTCATCAAGGCCTTGAATTCCGGGAAGCTGCCAAATCCGGGTCCACCGGCATCAACAAACGTTGTGACACCCCCATAGATCCCGATGTAATCGGGATAGGCGAAGCCGAGGTCGCCATAGGCGTGTACGTGGATGTCAACCCAGCCAGGGGTGACGATCATGCCGGAGACATCAACAACGTCGGCATCTGCGCCTGATTCTGTATCACCAATGGCGGCGATCTTGCCGTCAGTAATAGTGAGATCGGTAAACTTGTCCAGACCCTGGGACGGATCGATTATCCGACCCCCGCGTAATATGGTGGATTGAGACATGAAGCAATTCCCCAATTAATGGACCGATTGCCCAGTATAGAAGTTGTTTGCAACGAAGTCGAGCACTTTGGAAAGGGTATTAGGTCTCTGCCGGCAAGCCCGCATCGTGCACGATGCTACCGTCAATCATCGTCCATACCGGTGCCAGTTGAGGCAAAAGGTCTATGTCACAGGTCAGCGGGTCGGCATCGACGACCACAAACTCCGCCGCCATGCCGGGTGCAATGACTCCCCGATCGTCTTCTTCCCAGTTAATGTAATGGGGACTTTGACAGCAAAGGCGCAATACTTCCTCACGATCCAGACGGGAATCACCCAGGTGTTGTTGTCCGGTTTCATCCCAGCGTACCAGTGCTTCCCAGGCGGTGAAAAACATCGAGGGGGGTACGTTGTCCGTACCCAGTGTCAGGGGGATACCTGCATCGAGTACCTCGCGAATGGGGCAGGCGTCCCGACCCAGCTTACCCAGATGGAGTTCATCCGCATGTGAATAAATGAATGATGGCGTCATGGTAATGATCAACCCGAGATCCCGAATCCTGCGAAGCTGTTGTGCGCTTGCGTTAATCAGGTGAAAGCCGACGCAGCGTAAATCCCTGATCGGTGCCTGTTTATCTATTTCCTCGAGCATGTCAAGGGTGCCGTCAACACTGTGATAGGGTGGGTGTGTGGCAATCAGGAAATTCAATCGCAGCTTCCGCTGCGCGGCTTCAATGCCGAGTTCAACAAATTCCGAACTTGTAATACCCTGGTCGAAATTCCCGGCCCATTGGACATAGGGATAATCCCTTGCGATGATTGCAGCTGTCTTCGGATCGGTATGATCGAGGGTAACGCCGGAGACACGAAAGTTGCCGCTCGCCATACCGCGGCCGCCTGCCGCAGGCGCCCATTGATCCAGAACATCAATAAGCCGGCTGCGATTCATGGAAGAGGAAGGAAGGCTCACTGCTGCAGACATGCGCACCGAGAGTTCACCACGCTCATCAATTTCCCGGTAGGCGCGTAATAACTCGGGTGTAAGGCCATGTGCCTCGTATGCGGATGTCGTACCTAAACTGCTATAAATTTCAGAACTGCGGCGCACCGATTCCAGCCGATCTTCATAGGTGAAGCGGGGAACATTACGAAACAAGGTGTACTCGAGTAAGGAAGTCCGGTTGGTTTCAAGGAACAGACCGGTTGGCAAACCACCGGGGTCACGAACAATTTTTATGTTATAGGGATCTTCCGAAGCAGCGGTAATATCACAGCGGCGCAAGGCTTCACTGTTCGCAACTGCCGGAAAGGGCGGACGGCTCCACCAGCCCCAGACGCCGCGAATGAAAACCGGGTTATCGGGTGCCGCTTCATCCAGGTCATAACGATTGGGAAAACGTCCTTCCTTAAGCATCGAGGGATTGTTTACATAGTCGAAAGGCGGCCCACCCATGGGCATGAAGACGAGCCACTCACCCGGCTTTGCCCTGGTTGCCGCTTCTGCAACACGATCGGCAATTGCCGAAACCGAATTGGCGCCGGTTAGTGACTCGCCACCCAGGGTCTTCAGTCCTTCCCGATCCATGTGAGGGTGTGTGTCAAAGAACCCGGGCAGGAGTGTTCGACCCTGCAAATTTATCCGGCGGGTGTCCGGGGCAACGCGTGCTTCCAGATCCGCAGTTTTACCCACCGCCACTATCTTTGAACCACGTACTGCCACCGCTTCGCTTGTGCTGGAAACACTGTCGAGGGTGATAATATTTCCATTAGACAGGAGCAGATCAGCACGTAAGGTTGAACCTGTCCCAGAAGAGACACAGGCGCGCCGCAGCGAAGCTGTGCCCGTATTCCACCTTACGAGTCTACCCAGTCGCCTGAGTAATTCATTCACTTGCATAGTTTCTCCAGGCCGCTACGCCAACGCTCAGGCAAGATCGAAACGATCCAGGTTCATCACCTTGTCCCAGGCAGCTACAAAGTCCTGTACAAACTGCTGCCGGGAGTCGTCACAGGCATAGACTTCTGCGTAAGAGCGAAGCTCGGAGTTCGAACCGAAGATGAGATCGACACGGGTGCCGGTCCACTTGAGTTCGCCCGTTGCGCGGTCCCGGCCCTCGAACACGTTGCCGTCGTCGGAGACCGGTTGCCATGCCGTACCCAGATCCACCAGGTTCACGAAAAAGTCGTTGGTGAGCGCCTCAGGCCGCTCGGTAAGGACGCCATGTCGTGAATCTCCGGCGTTGGCGCCCAGGACGCGCATGCCGCCGATGAGCACCGTCATCTCGGGAGCCGTCAGCCCCAGCAACTGCGCCTTGTCCACCAGCAGTCTTTCCGCCGCGACGCCGTTTGCGCCGTTAAGGTAGTTGCGGAATCCGTCGGCAACCGGTTCGAGCACGGCAAAGGACTCAATATCAGTCTGCTCCTCGAGGGCATCCCCGCGCCCCGGCGTGAACGGTACCGTCATGTCCTGTCCGGCGTTCTTCGCAGCCTGTTCGACAGCGGCACAACCGCCCAGGACGATCAGGTCGGCCAGAGACACATGTTTTCCGTTGGTTTGCGAACTGTTGAACTCCCGCTGGATACCTTCAAGCACCTGCAGGACATGCGCCAGTTGATCCGGCTCGTTGACCTCCCAGTCCTTCTGCGGCGCAAGACGAATGCGCGCCCCGTTTGCCCCGCCGCGCATGTCCGAGCCGCGGAAGGTTGATGCAGAAGCCCAGGCGGTCGAGACCAGTCGGGAAACGGAGAGACCTGATGCAAGTATCCGGGACTTCAGGGCCGCGATATCCTGATCATTAATCAGTTTGTGGGTGACGGCAGGGATGGGGTCCTGCCAGATCAGTTCTTCCGCAGGGACCTCAGGGCCGAGGTAGCGCGCGCGAGGGCCCATGTCGCGATGCGTCAGCTTGAACCACGCCCGTGCAAACGCATCGGCGAACTCGTCCGGGTTCTCGTGGAAACGCCGCGAGATCGATTCATAGATGGGGTCCATGCGCATGGCCATGTCCGCCGTGGTCATCATCGGCGCATGCCGTTTGTCCGGGTCGTGGGCATCCGGTACGGTATCTGATCCCGCGCCGTTCGCGGGCTTCCACTGCCACGCGCCGGCAGGACTCTTGGTAAGTTCCCACTCGTAACCGAACAAGGTGTCGAAGTAGCTGTTGTCCCACGTTGTGGGAGTAGAGGTCCATGCGCCTTCGATGCCGCTGGTGATCGCGTCGCCGGCCTTGCCGCTGCCGAAACTGCTTTTCCAGCCGAGGCCCTGCTGCTCTATGGGAGCGCCCTCCGGTTCGGGACCGACATAGGTGTCCGCGGGAGCCGCGCCGTGGGCCTTGCCGAAGGTGTGACCACCCGCGGTAAGCGCGACGGTCTCCTCGTCGTTCATTGCCATACGGCCGAACGTCTCGCGAATGTCCCGGCCCGAGGCGAACGGGTCGGGATTGGCGTTGGGACCTTCCGGGTTCACGTAGATCAGGCCCATCTGGACCGCGCCGAGAGGCTCCGCGAGTTCCCGGTCGCCGCTGTAGCGCCTGTCGCCGAGCCACTCGTTCTCAATGCCCCAGTCAATGTCCGTTTCGGGTTCCCAGATGTCCTCGCGTCCGCCGGCGAAGCCGAAGGTCTTGAATCCCATCGACTCCAGGGCGCAGTTGCCGGCCAGGATCATGAGATCGGCCCATGAGATCTTCCTGCCGTATTTTTTCTTGATGGGCCAGAGCAGCAGGCGCGCCTTGTCCAGGTTGCCGTTATCAGGCCAGCTGTTGACGGGGGCAAAGCGTTGGTTGCCGGTCCCGCCGCCACCGCGGCCGTCGCCGATTCGATAGGTGCCGGCGCTGTGCCACGCCATGCGGATAAAGAATGGACCGTAGTGACCGTAGTCGGCCGGCCACCAGTCCTGTGACGTGGTCATCAGTTCATAGAGGTCCTGCTTTACCGCGGCCAGGTCCAGGGTTTTGAACTCTTCAGCGTAGTTGAAATCCTCGCCCATCGGGTCGGACCTGGAAGAATGCTGGCGTAGAAGATCCAGTTCCAACTGGTCCGGCCACCAGTCCCGGTTTGTCGTGCCTCTGCCACCGGCGCCATTGCCGGCTTTGCCCATTACCGGGCACTTGCTTTCGCTCATGATTTTCTCCTCAACATGACATGATCAGGGAAACTCTGATTTAACCAGAGTTTACAGTTCAAGAAACAATGCTCTCGCGCTTAACTCTCAGGCAAAGATTGGACGTTAAAGTTCAGCGCGCCGGAGAGAGGGAACACTGTCCCCGCTCCGGATTTGGTTCCACTTCGGGCAGGTCGAGAATGCGCTTCAGTTCATCGGCGCCGCCCACATAGCTCCCGTCCAGCCAGATCTGCGGCACGGTAACCGGGGTTTTCGGGCCGATGATCGGTTTTACCCTTGCCAGCATTTCATACAGCGAGCGCGGGTCCTTGACTACATCGTGGTACTGGTAGTCGACTCCGGCCTGTTCCAGGTATCCCTTGGCGCGCACACAGTGGGGGCAGGTGGCCTTGCCGTAAGCGTGATTTCCCTGTACCGGTGAACTGCCTGTCGCTTCCTCAATGACAGACTGGGTCAGTACGCCCCGGTTCAGGGCCGCGCCCTGGGAGATGATCCTGCCGTTAACCAGCACGATCGGGGCATGCCAGCCTCCCTTGGGCAGGGGTTTCCACCACTCCGTGAGCCAGTCGCGCATATCGAGTTCGACGTCTATGCCGGACAGGTCCGAATCTATGCAGTCCTGGATGATATCTTTGGTCAATGCACATTCCCCGCAGGGGATCTTGACCTTGAAAGGCCCCCATTCACCGGCCCAGCGGAATACGGTGATATTTACCGGGTTGTTCATGTTTCACTCCTGGTTGTTTATATGGTTTGCAGTCTAAAACGGTTTGGGGCCGCCTGTTGCCCAGTCAAGCAGTTCTGCCGTATGCACAAAGGGTACATCGGTAAATTGCCGCAGGTGCATCATGCAGGCCATGTTGCCGCTGGCCACGACGTCCACGTCTGCCTGTTCGATACAGGCCGCTTTTCTTGCTCCCAGTTCAGCGGCGATCTCCGGTTGCAGGATATTATAGGTGCCGGCCGAGCCGCAGCACATATATTTTTCCGGCAGTTCCCGTACCTTGAAGCCGGCTTGCTGCAACAGGGTCTGCGGTTGTATGTCGATTTTCTGGCCGTGTTGCATGGAACAGGGACTCTGGTAGAGGACACGGACCTGCTCCATTTCGCCATTTTCGGTCACGCCATGCTGCTCGGATAAAAATTCAGTTATATCCCGGGTCATGGCGCTGATTTTACCGGCATCTGCCGCCAGGGACTCGTCATGGCGGAACAGGTGGCCGTAGTCCTTGAGCATGGTGCCGCAGCCGGAGGCATTGACGATCAAGGCCTCGAGTCCGAGTTCGTCTACATGTTTTATCCAGTCGGTGATGTTTTGCCGGAAGCGTTTATCCGCCAGGGACTCTTTACCCAGGTGGTGTTCCACCGCGCCGCAGCAGGCCGGTTCCGACAGCAGGTGGACGCGCCAGCCACGGCGCTGCAGCAGGCGGATGCTGGCCGAATTGATATCCTTGCCTATTACCTGCTGTACGCAACCGGCGACGAGGCCCACGGCTTTTCCGGTCTTATCCTGGTGCCTGTCCTCTTTAATACTCTTTTTCCGGGTTGCCGGGGGGCGGAGTTTCAGTGCGCCATGAAAGCGCCGGGGCAGCAGCCGCCTGACGGGCAGGAGCAACATGGAGAAGAACAGCAGCAACCGGAACCGGGCCGGGTAAGGCAGGGTCGCTGCCAGCAGGTTCCGGAACAGCCTGTCCCGGAGCGGGCGCCTGAATTTTTTTTCGATATAGCTGCGCCCTGCATCAACCAGGTGCATGTAATTGACGCTGGACGGGCAGGTGGTCATGCAGGACAGGCAGGAGAGGCACCTGTCGATGTGGCTGACTATTTTCCCGGAAGGTGTTTCATCGTGCTCCATCAGGTTTTTCAGCAGGTAGATGCGACCGCGCGGCCCGTCCAACTCATCGCCAAGCAGTTTGAAGGTAGGGCAAGTGGAGTTGCAGAAGCCACAATGCACACATTTACGCAGGATGCTGTTGGCCTCGTGCAGTACGGGGTCTGTCAGTTGTGCGGCGGTGAATTCGGTGCGCATGATCGATAAGGAATGCTATATCACTGGGTTTCCGGAACGACGGCATGGAGGCGGCCGGGGTTGAAGATGTTTCCCGGGTCGAAACTGTTTTTTATCTTTTCATTCAGCCGTTTGATTGATGCGTCGGGGAACGGATAAATACCGGTATCCTGTTTCACGGAAGAGGGGGCGCGATAGATGGTCGTGGCGCCGCCGATAGTATTAACCTCCCGGCTTATGGCGTGTATTTTATCTGTCATCCCGGCCTGGCAGATGCCCACCCATAACCAGCCTCCAGCAGCATCCAGGTACCAGGTGCAGCCCCGCAGTTCATCGATGAAACGGACCAGCTTCCAGGCCGAGGCCGGGGGGAGTGATATTTTCAGTATGCCCGGGGTGCGGTGTCCGTCCTGTAGCGGCGCCGTATTTCCTATCAATGACCATGCCGCAGTCGACGCGGCCTGATCGAGTACGCTGTATTCACACGCGCCGGGCAGCCACCCGGTGATGTTTTGCAAACGTTCCTTGACGGACAATTCCGTTCCTTCCAGTCTTATCAGCGTCAGCGTTTTGCCGGGAAAAGAGGTGTCGTCCCGTCCGATTTCCGTTAGTGCCGCTTCGGGCAGGTGCGCCAGGCCGGATGTTTCGCTCGGGGTGGAGATCACCTGCGCCATCAGGGCCGTGCCCAGCCTTGCCGACAGCCCCCATACGGCCAGGCTCCGGGATACAGGCGGCGCCGGCAGGATTTTAAACGTCAATTCTGTGACTACGGACAGCGTACCCCAGGAACCGGTAATCAGTTTGCTCATGTCATACCCGCTGACATTTTTTATGACCTTGCCGCCGGACTTCCAGGTCTCACCGCGCCCGTTTATCGCCCTGACACCCAGGATATGGTCCCGCGCACTACCCGATTTGAAACGCCGCGGGCCGGCCAGGTTACCGATGAAGCTTCCGCCGATAGTGCCTTCATCCTCTACCTGGTACATCCTGTTCAAGGCAGGCGGTTCGAACGCGAGGTGCTGGTTGTGTTTTGTTAATTCCTGCCGTATCTCGGTTATCGGCGTACCCGGCAGGGCAGTCATGACCAGTTCTTCCGGGTGATATTCCACTATCCCGCTGAGCTTCTCGAGGGACAGGGTACAATCCGCGTCGACAGGCAGGCCGAAACCGTGTTTTGTATTTTTTCCCTGTACGGAAACAGTCCTGCCCTCGGCGAAGGCCCACTGGACCAGTTCCCGGGTCTGCTGTTCCGTTTCCGGTAAAAACCGCTCGCCCATCAGAACCTGGGTATGTCAGGGAACGGAATTTTGCCTTTATGCACGTGCAGTTTGCCCAGTTCCGCGCAGCGATGCAGGACCGGGAATACCTTGCCCGGATTCAGTCGGCCTTCCGGGTCAAAGACGCACTTGATGCGCTGTTGCTGCTCCAGATCCTGTTCATTGAACATCGCGGGCATGAGATCTTTTTTCTCAAAACCGATACCGTGTTCACCGGACAGGACGCCACCGACCTCCACGCACAGGCGCAGGATGTCCGCGCCGAACTCTTCGGCTTTTTCCAGTTCCTCCGGATCGTTCGCATCAAACAGGATCAGCGGGTGCAGGTTGCCGTCGCCGGCGTGGAACACGTTCGCCACCTTCAATCCGTACTTGTCCGACATTTCCCTGATCCGGGTCAGTACGTGGGACAATTCGCGCCGGGGTATGGTCCCGTCCATACAGTAGTAATCAGGAGAAATATCCCCGAGTGCCGGAAAGGCCGCTTTTCTTCCGGCCCAGATGCGCACGCGTTCTTCCTCTGACTCGCTGACCCTGATAAAGCTCGCCCGGCAACTTTCGGCAATTCTCCGGACCTGTTCGATCAATTCGGTCACTTCTCCTTCAGGTCCGTCCAGTTCCGTGAGCACCAGGGCAGGGCAGTCCAAGGGATAACCTGCATGGACAAAATCCTCTGCCGCCTTGATGGCAAATTCGTCCATCATTTCTATTCCGGCGGGGATAATACCCGCGCTGATTATCCCGGCTACACACTCACCCGCGGTCTCATTGCCGGGAAACCCGAGCAGCATGGCCTTCGCCGTTTGCGGTTCCTGCAGGATCCTTACCGTTACCTCCGTGATGACCCCCAGCAATCCTTCCGAGCCGGTCACTATGCCCAGTATGTCGTACCCGGCGGGGTCGAGATACTTTCCGCCCAGGCGCAGTATCTCTCCTTCCATGGTCACCATTTCAATCCCCATGACGTTGTTCGTGGTCAGGCCGTACTTGAGGCAATGCACGCCCCCCGAGTTTTCACTGACGTTACCGCCGATGGTGCAGACGATCTGGCTGGAGGGATCGGGGGCGTAATAGAATCCCTTGTGTTTCACCGCCTCGGTGATCGCCAGGTTGGTCACGCCGGATTGCGCGACCACGCAACGGTTGGCGTAATCGACCTCGAGGATCCTGTTGAATTTACCCAGTCCCAGGACGATCCCGTCGACCAGGGGCAGGGCGCCGCCTGATAACGATGTGCCTGCGCCCCTGGGCACCACCTTGATATTCATGCGGCTGCACAGTCTCAAAACGGCTGCGACCTGGGCCGTCGTTTCCGGTAATACGACCAGCATCGGCACCTGCCGGTACGCGGTGAGAGCGTCAGTCTCATAGGCGCGTAACGCTGCCTCATCGACGATAACGCACTCTTCGGGGAGTATCGCTCGCAGTTGCCGCAGCAAGGCCTGCCGGCCGGCAGCATCAGGCTCATTGGTCGGAAATATTTGCATTGTTCCCGGATTTGACGCAAATGGGCGCGTACAGCGCGATATTGAATTGGAAATATACCATATTCACATCCGATCTCATGCTAACCTCGCAAAGCCAAAACAAAACCGTTATCTTTCGTGCGCCATTCTCCTCATTTTGTCTCTCTCCCTCAAGGGGAGGGAGAACGTGGTAATTGGCTTCTGTATCCGGACTCCTGATCTATTGAGTGGTTGAACCGACTGTCGCGTCATCGGGTCTTAGCAGCATCAGGACTGCCAGAATTGCTGTCAGGTTCAGGCCTATCAGCAGGTACAGCGGCCAGAAGACGTGTTGCAAGTGTGCCAGCATTCCAAGGAGCAGAGCATACGGCAAAGCGATAATGTTGATCACGGCGTTGGCGGTGGCGGTATGGTAAGCGAGCGCCTTGGAGGAGGGGGCGGCTTTAATAAGATACGCCTTGCGACCGTTTGAGATGCCTTGGTTGGCAATAATGGCGATGAAGAAGATGATGGCATAATTGACTTCGTGGTGGAAGAATGGCACGCCGTCTATGATAATGGCACAAACCCCGGCCACAGCAATCAAAGCGGAACTGGTGTTCAGCACCCCTTTCAGCGATTGTTGCGAAAGACGCGGCCAAATCAGTCCGCTCACGATCAAACCCACGTTAGTGGCAACCACAAAAGCTCCAAGAGTTCCGTGCTCGTCGGCGTGCATGGACGCGGCGTGTATGGTAAAGAAGGGGAGGGCCAGTTCACCGGATAACAGGCACAGGCGCGCGCTGATAAAGCGCCGGAACCAGGGAACGCGCAAACTATCAGTAAGGCCGTTGCGGAGGTTACTGAAAAAACCCTCTTGCCTGTTGCCCGGGCTCGGGTCGTCTTCCGGACCCGGGGGGGGTGCGTCGGGCAGAATACTGGCCAGCAAGGCGACAACGAAATAGCCCGTTGCGCCGGCCCAGAGCAGCGCCAAATGGCTATCCAGAGTCTCGGTATCGGGAATGGCATGGTGCAGCAGCCAAGTGATTACGATGGTCAGAATTCCACCAATGGCGACAGGTCTGAACAACAGTATCCCGTGTTTTTCCCGGGGAATCGTCTGCTTCATAAGGTAATTGAAAACGATCTCATCGCTGGCTTTGCCCAGGCCAATGAAAATCGCGACGGAAACGAAGGCAGCCAGAATAATCCAGGCGGTATCAATATTGACCGCCGCTACTCCTAGGAAGGCAATGGCTGATGACATCCCGACAAGTCCGGTGAACACATACCACTTCGGCTTGCGCGAGATGGAAATAAAGGGCGTCAGAAAAACCTGCCACGCCGTCGAGGCAAGATGGCACAGGGACACGAGCAACGGTGCCATGAAAATCGGCCCCCCGACGGCAAGGTAAATGAATGGCAGCACGATACCCGGATCGGTAACGTTGTCGGAAAAACAGCGACAACTCCTGTAGCTGAGCGTGACCCTGACCTTGCGGTGAGTGTTGTTTGATTCTTCCGTCATTTTTCGGGTTGACGCCACTCGCACGCGCGCAGTTCCACCCGGCGGATCTTGCCGCTAACGGTCTTGGGCAAGGCGCCGACGAAATCGATTCTACGCGGGTACTTGTAGGGGGCGGTGACCCCCTTAACGTGTTCCTGGAGTTCCCGTTTCAAGTCCCCGGATGGCTCATGATCCGGCGCCAGCACTACAAAGGCTTTCACCACCTCGCCGCGCGTCTCATCAGGGCTGGAAACAACGGCAGACTCGGCAACGGCAGGATGTTCGATCAGGGCGCTCTCCACCTCGAAAGGACCGATGCGGTAGCCCGCCGACAGGATCACGTCGTCGGCCCGGCTGACGAACCAGAAATAGCCGTCTTCATCTCTATAAGCGCGATCCCCGGTCACGTACCAGTCGCCTCGGCGCGTGGCCGCCGTACGTTCGGGATCGTTGCGGTACTCGCGGAAAAATCCCTGGGGCGGCTGCGGGCTGATACGTACCGCGATATCACCTTCCTTGTCAGCTTCCACAATTTGTCCTTCATCATCAATCACTTGCAGATCGATACCGGGCGCAGGCATGCCCATGGAACCGGGCCTGGGTTCTATGCAGGGGAAACTGGCGCAGAGGATCACCGACTCGGTCTGCCCGTAGCCATCCCTGATGATCAGGCCGGTTGCCTTCTTCCAGGTCTCGATAATCTCGGGATTGAGCGGCTCGCCCGCCCCGGTACAGTGCCGGAGCGCCTCGAACCGGTAGCGGCTAAGATCTTCGAGCACCAGCATGCGGTAGATGGTCGGCGCCCCGCAAAACGTTGTAACGGAGTACTTTGCCAGGAGTTCCAGGGTTTGTTGCGGGTTGAAACCGCTCGTGTGATGGATGAATAACGTGGTCCCGCACAGCCACGGACCGAAATAGCTGCTGTAGGCGGCCTTACCCCAGCCGGTGTCGCTGACGTTCCAGTGCAGGTCTTCCGGTTTCAGGTCCAGCCATAACTCGCCGGTAATCTGGTGGCCGATGGCGTAGCTGTGGGTATGAATGCACATCTTGGGGTAGCCCGTTGTGCCGGAGGTGAAATAACAGATGGCTTCATCGTCTGCGCCGGTGTCAACGGTTTCGAATACGGGTGATGCAGCGTCCAGGGCCTGACGGTAATCGATCCAGCCTTCCCGCCGGCCGTCCGTGATGATGCGCGCCGCCAGGGTAGGGCATCTGCCAAGCACGGCATCCACCTTGGCGGCATTGGCGCTGTCGGTCACCACGCAGGTGGCCGCCGCAGCGTTGATCCGGTATTCCAGGTCTTTTTCGGAAAGCTGTACGGTGCCCGGTGAGATCACCGCGCCCATGCGCAACGTGGCGGTAAATGTCTCCCACCAGGGGATGACCCTGGGCAGCATGACGACAACCGTGTCTCCCGTCCTGACACCGGCTCCGACCAGGACATTGCATAATCTTCTTGACGCTTCGCTGATGTCTCCGAACGTCCTGGTGATCTCGGCGCCCCCGTCATCGACCCAGAGCAGTGCGGGCATTGCACGGTCCCAACGGTCAATCACGTCACGGGCGAAATTGTATTGTTCCGGACGTTCCCATTGAAACGTGGAGTACGTTTCCTGGTAGTCCTGCATGTTGTATTCGTGCGTTGTCATGAGTCACTTAACGCATATGGATACCGGGTTAAATACGGATTTACCCGATTATACTACGTATCGGCGATCATCTGTTCCAACCGTTCCCGGCATTGCTGCCTGAATTCCTGCAGTTCCTGCATGACGATCTGTACGTCTTCCAGTTGTCTTTCCAGCAAATGCATTTTTTCATTGATTTTATCCAGTATGTGGTTTAACTGGGCGACTTCGCCAGGCTCGGCATCATATAACCGGAACATTTCACCGATTTCATTCAGGGAAAACCCCAGTCGTTTCCCGCGCAGGATCAGCTTCAGGCGGGTGCGGTCCCTGACGGTGTAATACCGGCTGCGTCCCTCCCTGAGCGGGCTTAACAAACCCGCATCTTCATAGAACCTGATGGCGCGGGTTGTGACGTCGAACTCCTTCGACAAGTCAGATATGGAATACAGTTTTCTCTTGTAAGTACTTGATATATCGGTTTTATCAGTATTAACAGGCATATTTTCTCTTGTGATGGTAGCAGGAAAAAAAGTAATTGACGTTTACGTAAACGTAAATATAATATATTCAGACTCCCTGAGCAAGTGAAACCAGCACATGACCTCTGAAAGCAAACGGCCTGTACCCGGACCGCGCTTTGTTACGGCGGCCAGCCTGTTCGACGGGCATGATGCGTCCATCAATATCATACGCCGCATACTGCAACAGTCCGGGGCGGAGGTGATCCACCTGGGGCATAACCGCTCCGTGCATGAAATAGTCAGGACGGCCTTGCAGGAAGACGTGCAGGGCATTGCAGTCAGTTCATACCAGGGCGGGCATGTCGAGTATTTCAAATACATGCTGGATATGCTCCGGGAAAACGATGCCGGCCATATCAAGGTGTTCGGCGGCGGCGGCGGGGTGATTGTACCGGACGAGATACAGGAATTGCATGAATACGGCGTACAGCGCATCTATTCGCCGGAAGACGGCCACAACCTGGGATTGCAGGGAATGATAGACGACATGCTGGAAGCCGGTAGTTTTGATGTCTGCAGTGTGCGTCCCGTTACGCCGGGGGAATTGCGAAACGGGGATGAACTAACCTTGTCCAGGGTGATCAGCGCGATTGAAAACAACAGGTGTACCCCGGACCAAGTGAAAGCGCCCGGGAATGGCAGGGACACGCCCGTGCTGGGCATTACCGGTACCGGCGGCGCCGGCAAATCCTCGCTCACCGATGAAATCATCCTGCGGTTCCGCCTGGACAGCCGGGACAGTCTGAGAATCGCCGTGCTCGCGATCGATCCTACCCGCAGGAAAACCGGCGGGGCCCTGCTGGGCGATCGTATCCGTATGAACTCGATTTATCATGAAACGATATTCATGCGTTCCCTTGCAACCCGTTCGGCGGCAACGGAGATACCGGAATACCTGCCGGATATCATAAATGCGGTGAAAATGGCGGGATATGACTTGATAATCGTCGAAACACCGGGTATCGGACAAGGTGACGCGGGGATCGTTCCCCTCGTGGATATTCCCTTGTACGTGATGACGCCCGAGTTCGGCGCCGCCAGCCAGTTGGAAAAGATCGACATGCTGGATTTTGCCGAAGCCGTGGCCATCAACAAGTTTGACCGCAAGGGCGCCGAGGACGCCCGCAGGGATGTGGCGAAACAACTGCAACGCAACCGGCAGGAGTTTTCCGTGTCCCCGGACGACATGCCGGTGTACGGCACCATTGCCGCGAAATACAACGATGCCGGCGTGACCGCGCTTTATCAGGGCCTGCTGCCTGTCCTGAGGGAAAAGGGACTGCCGGAATTCGAAAGCGTCCTGCCCGGGGTAAAAGATAAAACGTCGACGGAGCGTTCCGTCATCGTTCCGCCGCACCGGCAACGGTACCTGGGAGAGATAGCTGCCGGCGTCCGGGAATACCATGACCATGCACGGAAGCAGTCGGACATCGCAAGGGAGCGGCAGCAATTGCAGGCCAGTGCGTCGATGTTGAAGTCCTGCGGTAACGGGACCGACCCGGCTTCCTGTACCGCGTTGGAGGAACTGGCCGCACGGAAAGAGGAAGCACTGGACCCGACTTCCAGGGATTTGCTCGAACGGTGGCCCGCTATCAGGGAGCAATACCAGGGAGATGAGTATGTTACACGGGTGCGGGACCGGGAGCTCAGGACGAAAACCACGTACACCACGCTTTCCGGCACGGTGGTTCCCAGGATCATGCTGCCCCGTTATTCGGACCACGGGGAATTGCTGGGCTGGTTGATGCGGGAAAACCTGCCCGGCTATTTCCCCTATACCGCCGGCGTGTTCCCGTTCAAGCGGGAGAATGAGGACCCGACCCGCATGTTCGCCGGTGAAGGCGACCCGTTCAGGACTAACCGGCGCTTCATGAAACTGTCTGAACATTCCGAGGCCAAGCGCCTGTCGACGGCATTTGATTCGGTGACTCTGTACGGATTTAACCCGGATGAACGGCCGGATATCTACGGCAAGGTCGGCAATTCCGGCGTTTCCGTCGCCACCCTGGACGATATGAAGGCCCTCTACGACGGCTTTGACCTGTGTGATCCCGACACCTCCGTATCCATGACCATCAACGGCCCGGCGCCGGCCATCCTGGCCTTTTTCCTGAATACCGCGATCGACCAGCAGGTGGAGAGGTTCAGGCTGGAGCATGAACGGGAACCTGATGCCGGGGAAGCCGCCCGTATCAGGTCGCACACCCTGGAAAATGTGCGCGGCACCGTGCAGGCCGATATCCTGAAGGAGGACCAGGGACAGAATACCTGTATTTTTTCCACGGAATTCAGCCTGCGCGTGATGGGGGACATACAGCAGTACTTCATCGACAACAATATCCGCAACTTTTATTCGGTGTCCATCTCCGGCTACCACATCGCCGAAGCCGGGGCAAACCCGATCTCGCAGCTTGCCTTCACGCTGGCCAACGGTTTCACCTTCGTCGAAGCCTACCTGGCCCGGGGCATGCATATCGATGATTTCGCCCCCAACCTGTCGTTTTTCTTCTCCAACGGCATGGACCCGGAATACACGGTCATGGGCAGGGTGGCGCGGCGCATCTGGGCCGTCGCCATGCGCGATAAATACGGCGCCAATGAGCGCAGTCAGAGATTGAAATACCATATCCAGACCTCAGGGCGCTCCCTGCACGCCCGGGAGATGGCGTTCAATGACATCCGCACCACCTTGCAGGCCCTGATCGCCGTGTATGACAACTGCAACAGCCTGCATACCAATGCCTTTGACGAGGCCGTCACCACGCCAACGGAGGATTCGGTGCGGCGCGCCCTGGCGATCCAACTGATCATCAACAAGGAATGGGGCCTGGCCATGAACGAGAATCCCAGCCAGGGTTCGTTCATCATCGAGGAACTGACCGACCTGGTGGAAGAGGCGGTATTGCAGGAGTTCGAGCGTATCTCAGAGCGAGGCGGGGTCCTGGGCGCTATGGAGACCGGGTACCAGAGGGGCAAAATACAGGATGAATCGCTGTATTACGAACATAAGAAGCACGACGGCAGCTACCCCATCATCGGTGTCAACACCTTCCTCAACCCGGCGGAGGAAGAGGCTTCCGGCACGATGCTGAGCCGCTCAACGGAGGAGGAAAAGCAGAGCCAGCTAAGGCGTCTTGGAGAGTTCGAGGACAGAAACAGGGAAGAGGCAGACAAAGCCTTGGAGCATATTCGCAATGCGGTCATCAACAATGAAAATGTGTTCGCGGAACTCATGGACGCAGTGCGCTATTGCTCCCTGGGACAATTGACAGACGCCTTCTTTGCCACCGGCGGGCAATACCGGCGCAGTATGTGACAGCCCGCTGCCATTATAAGGAGTCCCTTCGGGACCAGTATTTGACTGGACTCCCGCCTGCGCGGGAGTGACGAGTTGCTGGTACGCGGGAATGATCCCCGATTTCACGGGAGCAGGCTGTAGGGGGCGCGGGAATCCAGTCAATCAGGCATTGCCAATGCCTCCAGTTCCCTTTGACCGCGCGCCAGGTGAGCCTGCATTTCCTGCCACTTGTCAGGCCGGTGTGCGGCCATACTGTAACGCTCCTGCGGGTCTGTACGCATGTTGAACAGCAACAGGACGTCGTGCTCCGGCAACCGGCGGTCGATACCGCGATAACGGGCCTGGACCAGCATTTTCCAGTCCCGGGTCCGTACTCCCGCAATTCGCCCGTCGCTGAAGTAATACAATACCTGATGCGGCGTGTCGTTGCCGCCCTTGAGCATGCCTGCTATGTTCTTGCCGTCAAGTTTCAGTCCGGCGGGCAACGCAGCGCCGGCAATGGCCCCCAGGGTAGGCAACAGGTCGATATTCATTGCGATGCCGGTGGATACGGCCCCTGCAGGAATATGGCCGGGCCAGCGCGCTATGAACGGGACCCGGTAACCTCCCTCCCACGGTGTGCCTTTGCTGCCGCGTAATCCGCCCGTACTGCCTTGCGGATAAGGTCCGTTGTCGCTGGTGAATATCACCAGGGTTCGCTCATCCAGTTCCAGGCGCTGTAAGGTATTGAGCAGTTCGCCCATACTCCAGTCCAGGGATTCGACGACATCACCGTACAGGCCGGCGCGTGATTTACCGGCGAACCTGTCCGGCACGTGCAACGGCACGTGCGGCGCCGTGTGAGACAGGTAAACGAAGAAAGGCCGGTCTCGGCTCTGTTCAATGAAGCGTATAGCTTCGGCGGTATAGCGTTCGGTCAGCGCTGCCTGCCGGACCGGCTCCTCAATTTTCCTGCTGTCCCGGTACAAGGCGAGAGGCATTGCATTATTGCTGTACGGCAAGCCGAAATAGTAGTCGAACCCCTGTGTGGTCGGCCAGTGTTGCGGCGTGTGGCCGAGATGCCATTTGCCGATGATCGCGGTGCGGTAACCCAGGGGTTTCAGCATTTCCGCTATGGTGATTTCCTCTGCCGGCAAGCCGTGTTCATCAGCAACGAAGATTACCTGGTGCGCCAGACCGGAGCGGATCGCGTAGCGGCCGGTCATGAGTCCTGCGCGGCTGGGAGTGCAATTGGAGCCGCTCGCATAGAAATCTGTCAACCGTACTCCCTGGCGCGCCATCTCATCGAGGTGCGGTGTCTGAATGTGCGTAGATCCGAAACTGCCCAGGTCGCCGTAACCCAGGTCGTCTGCCAGCACCAGGATGATGTTGGGGGGACGCTCAACCGCCGTGGCCGTCACAGCGAAGAGTACCAGGCATGCCAGGCTGAGGGCGTTAAAACGCCGATGTTTGTTACATCCTGTAGTTGCTGATGCTCCTGGCTTCTTGTCAGTTCTTGTCAAGCCCTTCATACATTTCACCGTCAGTATGGCTCGATAATACCTCCAGCGTCTTGCGTCCACGTTCCAGATGTTCAAGAAGGTGTTGTCCGGCATCACTGTGATCGCGGGACATATCGTACTGTTCACCCGGATCGCGAGACAGATCAAACAGCAATATCTCTCGCATCCTTGTCGCTTCGAACAAAACAGGTTTGGCGTCACGCCAGGGGGGATAGTCACTGAGAACCATTCGCCAGCGTTGGGTACGCAGTGCTGCTATGCGTTCATTGTTAAAGAAAAACAGTGCTTCGTGCGGCGACTTGTCTGTATCCCCGAGCAGGACAGGCATGATGTTCCGGCCATCGAGTTGTCCGGATCGAGATAGAGGCACACCGGCCGCTTCCGCCAGGGTCGGCAACAGGTCGATATTCATGGTCATTGCGTCTGACGTTGTGGAAGCCGGGATGCGCCCGGGCCAGCGGGCGATGAACGGCACGCGGTACCCACCGTCCCAGGCCGTACCCTTGCCACCGCGTAATCCGCCTGTGCTGCCCTCGGGGAAGGGGCCGTTGTCGCTGGTAAAGATAATAACCGTATTACCTGCAAGCTGATTCCGTTGTACCGCTTCCAGCACCTGTCCGACGCTCCAGTCGAGTTCCTCTACGACGTCGCCGTATGCGCCAGCCCGGGATGTGCCGGCAAATGCGGGAGAGGGGACCAGGGGGATGTGTGGCGCGGTATGGGAGAGGAACAGGAAGAACGGTTGATCTGTGTCGGCTTCGATATACCTGACGGCTTCCTCGGTAAAACGCCGGGTAAGGCCGCTTTGTTCAAACAGTTCACCGGTTGTCAGTGTATTGCGGTATATCGGTTGTTCAGTGTCATTGGGATGCAGCAGGCCGTAAAATTCGCCAAAACCCTGCGCATTGGGTTGTTGTGCCTCTGTGTGATGGCCCAAGTGCCATTTTCCGATCAATGCAGTGCGGTAACCATGCTGTTGCAGCAATCCGCCTATTGTCGTCGCACCCTCCGGCAACCCGCGCTGATCGTTAACAGTAATGGTCTTATCGGCCAGGCCGTTCCGGATGGCATAACGCCCGGTCAACAGTCCCGCGCGCGATGGTGTGCAGACATTGCCGCTGGCATAAAAATTGGTTAACCGGACGCCTTCATCCGCCAGGCGCTCCAGGTGCGGCGTTTTTATGAGCTCAGCGCCGTAAATTCCAAGGTCGCCGTATCCCAGATCGTCCGCAAGGATCAGGATAATGTTGGGCGGTGTTTCAGGAACCGCGATGGATGGACTGCCAATGACTTGCAGTATTAAGGCGAAGAGCAGGATAATGACACGGAGTTTCATTGTGTTGAAATATCTACCGCAATAATACATGAATACTGGATTACTCGTTATTGGCCCCACCGGTATTTGTTTCAAGCAGTTCACGCAGGTATGAGACGTGATTTTGAAAAGCGCGTTGTCCGGACGCGGTAATCCCAACCCGGGTCCTGGGTTTCTTGCCTGCGAAGTCCTTGACGATTTTCACATAGCCTGCTTTCTCCAAGGTGGTCAGGTGAGCACCCAGGTTGCCGTCCGTGGCGCCTGAGACGGTTTTTAGTTTCACGAACTCCAGCATCGCCTTGCGGGGCAGGGCGTTCAATGCAGCCATAATCTTAAGGCGCACTGACTGGTGAATGATTTCATCTGAGGTGTTCAATCAGGCTCTCCGCATCCACAAACCACCGGCAATGAGTGCGCTGCCTCCGAGTATTGAGACTATCAACGGAAACTGGGCAGGCGCAAGGAATAAGGCGCTGACGACCAGTACGGCGAGGATAGCGCCAATAACAGTGAGTCTGTAACCGGTCCATAAGCCCATGAGCATGTAAATCGCCGCTATCAGAACCGTTATGAAAGACTGAATCTGAATACCTGAAACGGGGTTAAAGATGGTAAATGTCATGGTAAGAAACACTGTTATGATGACGACAGCGGCCATATAACGTAAACCTTCGCTACGCGCGCTGTGTTTGGTAAAGCGTTGTGCGTCTCTGGCTACGAGATAGCCGGTGGCTACAATACCGATCGTATCGACAATGAGCCATCCCGTACCAGCGTTCTCAGGCGATATAACGCTGATAATCCCTGCGATTATCCATAGTGCTCCCCAGAGTAGCAGATAGGGACTCGCCACCTCATAATGATGAAGGGTAAGACTGTGTTCTTCAGCCTTTTCGGTATCACGCAATGCCGTTTCGGCTTCATTTTTGGTTATACTCATGATTGTTTCTCCTCTTAATGTGACAGTCATAAGGAAGTATAAGCATACATTAATACTCTGTCAAGCAGAGTTCTCTAAATTAATTCTTATTTTATAAATATATTCGAGAAAAAAGCTCAGAAGATTATGAATCTACAATCGGTTGGGTTTTTCTTTGGGATATACTATTGACATATTCCTGACCGTATCTACCACCAGATTTATGTTTGACATAAGCGGAGATTTCTATGAAACGATCCACTGTATGCATGAATAACAAGAATCAGGCTGTGGGGCTTACTATGACTGCTACATTACCAGCTTCAGTAACAAAGGTAGATATGGATAATACACGCTTGAATACATCTGCCGGAGAAAGTTGGGATGAATGGTTTGATGGACCAGGGGTCTCAGATGATTTTATGTCGGAACGGGAGCAGCCGGCTTGAAAGTTCCCATATATTGAACTATAGTTCATAAATAATGAACCTTCGATACGAGTCACAATGAGCCGGTTAAGCAATGCACTTTTTACGACCACCCAACAGAAAGTTCTGACCCTGTTATTTACACAGCCGGATAAAAGCTTCTACGTCAAGGAAATACTGCGGTTGACAGGGATGGGGGTTGCCACTATCAAGCGCGAACTGGACCGGATGCGTACTGCCGGCATTTTACGAATGACGAAGATCGGAAACCAGCATCATTACCAGGCAAATCGCGAGTGTCCGATTTTTCGGGAATTGTCCGGGATAATAAAGAAAACTTCTGGTATAAAAGGTTCCATCAGTTCTGCGTTAACTTCCTTATCCGGAAAGATAGAATGGGCGTTTATTTACGGTTCGCTCGCTGCCGGTAATGAAACAACGGGGAGTGATATTGATTTGATGATTATTGGTGATACCGGATTTTCCGAGGTTGTTAGTTTACTTAATCCCGTCCAGGAAATTCTGGGGCGGGAAATTAATCCAAAGATCTATGGCAGGAAAGAATGGATACTGATGAAAACAAGCAAGAATGCTTTTGTAAATGAACTATTGTCGAAACCAAGAATGGATGTGATGGGTGACAACCATGGGCTTGGATAAATTAGTAGGGATAGCGCTTGACAGAATTGACCCTGATGCGTCCGTAATAAAACGATTGATTTCAGCAGCCGAGCGTAACATAGCAGACGCGCATGTTACGGAGATCAGCGCTGAAAATCGGTTTGACGTAGCTTATAAGGCCATTATGCAACTGGCAAATGCGGTTCTGCAGGCTAACGGGTATAGGACATTGACTGATAAACCGGGGCATCACATGACGATGATGCAAACGTTGAATCAAACGGCAGGTATCGATAAACAGACTGTCATCGTTCTGGACGCACTAAGAAAACAGCGTAACGTCGCTGATTATTCGGGAGATGTCATTCCTGCAAGCGCAGTAAATGAATGTATCTCACACGCAGAAAATTTACTGAACGATATCAGGAATTGGATGAAGAAAAATAAACCAGAATTGATCGAATGATCTGAGTGCGGACTTCGGTTAATACCGAGTTCTAATAGATGCACTTATCATCCACTCAATCCATCGTCGTATTGACCGGAGCCGGCGTCTCCGCTGAATCCGGTATTCAAACCTTTCGCGATAACAACGGCTTGTGGGAGAACTACCGGGTGGAGGAGGTGGCTTCCCCAGAAGGCTTTGCCGCCAACCCGGTGCTGGTGCACCGGTTTTACAATATGCGCAGACACAGGCTCCTGTACGGCGGTATTGAGCCTAACCCTGCGCACCTGGCGCTGGCAAAACTGGACCGGGAGTTTACTGGTGAATTCCTGCTGGTAACCCAGAACATCGACAACCTGCATGAACGGGCCGGGTCTCAGCGGTTGCTGCATATACATGGCGAGATCCTGAAGATGCGTTGCTCCGACAGCGGTCGGGTGTATCCCATCGACCGGGACCTGTCGGTGGAAGATCGTTGTGAATGCTGCAACGAGCCCGCCAGGCTTCGTCCCCATGTCGTCTGGTTCGGTGAAATGCCCATGGAGATGGACAGGATCTACAACGCCCTGGAGAACTGCGACCTGTTTATTTCCATAGGCACATCCGGCAACGTCTATCCGGCCGCCGGTTTCGTCCGGCTAGCGCGAGAGTCCGGCGCCCACACCGTGGAGATCAACCTTGAACCGTCTGCGGTACAATCGGCCTTTCATGATCATATCTATGGCCCGGCAGGAGAAAAGGTGCCGGAATTTACTGATGGCTTGCTTCATTTCAGGGAGGAAGTATAGATAGTTACGCAGGCTCGACCCGGTTCTCTACATTGGTCCCGGCCTCAACCAATCCCAGGTGTTCCACAAACGGTTTGAAATCCTTGTCTGAAAAAAGGAGTGGAATCCGTTGTTTGATGCAGAAAGTGGCGATAATCACGTCGGCCGTTTTACGTATCGTAATTCCTTTTTTGCGCAGAGAGCGAAAATTATCAGCGCTTGCCAGCGCCATTTCCCGCCCCAGCATTTCAAAGATGGTGACAGTATCGAACAGCGCTTTTGCTTTTTTATAATCCCTGTCATGTCTGAAACCCTGCAGGATCTCAGCAAGGATCAGATCTCCCGCCGCGACAGGCTGCACACCGAGCGTCTTATCAAGCGTGTCCGTCTGTTGACTATCAATACCAGTGAAATAATCTATCCAAACGCTGGAGTCCACCAGGATCATACGGATGTTCTCATATCATTAAGATTCCCGGTCCATTCCAGTTGTCCGCGAAAACGTTTAATGCCCTCCTGTTTCTTCAACCTGACCAGGGTTTTCAGGCCGAGTTCCACGGTTTCTTTTTTGGTTTTCAGACCGCTGACCTTGATTGCTTCGTTCATCAATTTATTGTCTATATCGATATTGGTTCTCATTTCCGCCTCTGGCGCTATTTCGTTTATGTGTATAAGATAAGAAGTTTATACACATCAGTCAAACGTTTTGCCAGGGTTATTTCATGCTGGCCTTCAAGGTGCAATCCGGCTGGCTGATGATCCGGACGGGGGACCAGGCGCAGTTGTGGAAGGGTCCGGGGCGTGACGGATGACGGTGGCCCTGAGGGGTTACCCTGGCGCATTGAAGCCAATCGGCGTGCGCCGGGCGCCGGTCTGTTATCGGGACCGGTATTGCGGGGTGGGGGTCGGGGCGCGTGCCCTCAAGTGGGTGAGAGGATGGCGTTGAGGGCCTCCTGGCGTCGCATCATGAAGTGGGTATTCGCTTCGGGCAGGTAGCGGAAGCCATGGTGGAAGACGAGGGCCAGCACGATGTTGTTGAGGGTGGCGTTGTTGGCGGGGGCATGCCGGGCGCGGTGACGGCTGGCGTCCTCGCCCAGGGTGGCATCGCGGCGGTAGTGATTGCCGTTCTCGACCTGCCAGTGGCCGCGGTTCCATTGGAGCAGTTGTTCGGGGCCGGCCTTATCGGGCGCCACGGAGGTGATGCCGTAGGCGGTCTCCCGGCGGGTCTTGCCGGTCTTCAGGCAGGTGCGTTCGCGGGTGATGCGCCAGCCCTGGCGGGCGGCGGTAAAGCTGAGCAGGCGGGGCGGCAGGGCGTGCACGTCGATACGCCGGGTCTCGATACGCCCGTGCCCCTTCTCGGGCGCGCTGACATGGTGGCGCACGCGCGGGCCGGTCCAGTCAAGCTCGGTCAGCGCCGCGAGGGTCTCCGGGCAATTGCCCTTGATGGTCAGCAGGTAATCGGCCCGGTGGATGTCAACGAGCGCCCGTTCCAGGTCGCGGGTGGCGTGCAACGCATCCAGGGTGATGACACTGCCGCGCAGGTCGACCTCGTCCAGCAGCGCCCGCAGCGCGGCCCGTTCGCCGCCCTCGTCGCGGCAGCAACGGCTGGCGAGCGGGCGGCCGCCGTGCGTCACCAGCGTCACCGTCTCGAAGTACGCCCCATCGGCATGGCGGTTGGCGCCGCGGATGCGTTTGCCGTCCGCCGCGAACACCGGCGCCTCGTCCGGCGCCTGGCGCGGCGCCGCCCACTGCTCGAGCACCGCCGCCAGGGCGTCCGGGTCGGTGTCGGCCAACACCCGGCAGAGGGTCGAGTCCGAGGGCGCCACCCAGCGCCCCGCCACCGGGTCGCGCCAGGCGCCCAGCGCCCGCAGTTCGTCCTGGCCCAGGTGCCGTGCGAAACGCTCCGTGGCCGCCGGCCCGCGCTGGCCGCTCAACCAGGCCAGCGCACACACCGACAGCACCGTCGCCAGCGAGTGCTTGCGGCCCTGGCCGCGGCGCGCATCGGGCAGCGCCGCAAACAGGTCCCGCAACGAGCACAACTCCGCCTTCGTATAGTTCACCGGGGTCGCCCGGCACGCCCACGCCGCCCGGTCCGCCGGGTCCGCCAGGCGGGCGCGCGCGTCCCGACGCAACGGGCGCACGAACATCTCCTTGGGCACCTCGTGCGGGTCCGTGTAGGCGCCGTTGTGGCGCGCAAACCCCTTGGTGCGACCCACCCGTACCCAGTTCGAGGCATCGTACACGCCCCCGTGAAAGCGGGACGGGTCCACAAACGTCTCCGCCAGCTCCAGCGGATGCCCGTAGGCCGCTGCCCAGTCCGCACTCAAACGCCGCAGACTGCGCCCCAATACCCGCGACCCCAGGCGCGCAATCCCCTGCGCCGCCGGCAACACCAGAAACCGCGTGTTATTGCCTATCAGGTGCAACCGCCGGAACTGCACCGAGCGGTGCCAGCCCAGCCACCGGTCGCGCGGGGCACACTTGAACGCCCCGGACTGCCACCCCACCAGCGCCAGCCAGTGACCCCGCCACACCGCCACGTGACGCAGCCCCCGGCCCGCAAACTGCCGGAACCCCAGGTAATGATGCTCGGCCATCAGCGCATCCCAACGGCGCCGCTCGTCCGGCCGCACCACACGCACCTCCACCTCGCGCACCACCACCTGATTCTTGTCAAAGTCACCTGCCATGCCTCCCTTTATACAACAGGCAAATCCAAAAAGCCAGCCCTGTTTCACACGTCCATCAAATCATCACGTTACCGCTAGCGTGAAATAGCCCTGAACGTTTTGCTAACGATTGTTACTAACGATGAGACAAAAGTATAGACAAAAGATATTGTCAGAATTAGCTCGCTGTGTTAGCTTGAGGAGTGACACATAAAGAGTAAGTATGGAATTGTTAACGAGGATTTTTCTCCTTGCGGTCGTATTCATAATTTCGGCGATCGTAACCCCAGTTGTAATCATTGGCATCCTGCGGTGGCTATCACCTTTGTGGAGCTAACAGAAGCGTACGAAAATGAAGTCAGTAACGATCATGCTAGCCATAGCATTCGTATTAATTGTCGGTGTAAGTGCGCACGAGACTCAGGAGGCGGACGAATACGGATACATACACAAACATAAAGAAGGGCCAATAGGACCAGACAACTATTGGCATCCTCACATGTACGAGCAGGCGCCGCCATCCACGGATGTGACTGAATTGAGGCGCGCATTTGAGGCCAGACAAAAGGCAGCTCAAAGAGAGCACGATTTGTACATCGAAACGATACGGCAGGGAATCGAGCAAAGCAGACACAACGAGTACGAACTCGAACTGCTTGAACTTATCCTGGAAGATTCAACCGAATATTGATTCCAGTAAGCAACTATAGGCTTGTTTGCCTTGCTGAGTCATGACTTTATGGATATCCGTCAGACTACTACAAGTTCACGAACTAAAGACTTATCCCGCTTCTACCGCACCCTGGAACGATTGGAAACAGGTATTGGGGGAATGCGTAAACTCTCAGATTGTCACGGCAGGATGAAATGGCCGGATCGTGGTGTTTATTTCTTTTTTGAACCAGGAGAGTCCCGTTCTGATTTCGGTGCTAATCCGCGTGTTGTTCGTATAGGCACACATGCGTTGACTTCAAGCTCTCGCACCAGTCTTTGGAACAGGTTATCCCAACACCGTGGAGTTGCAGCAACCGGTGGTGGAAATCACAGGGGTTCTATCTTTCGTCTGATTGTAGGAGAGGCACTGATGGTGCGCGATTCCCGTTATAGTGTTACTTCATGGGGAAAAGGAACATCTGCGTCTTCCGATATACGAGCTACTGAAATAGAGCTTGAAAAAAAGGTCAGCAATGTAATCAGGGAAATGCCTTTTCTTTGGTTGGAAGTCGACGACCCTCCCGGCCGAGATAGCTTACGAAGACATATCGAACGTAACTCTATTGCCTTGCTCAGTAGCTACAACCGAACGGTTATCGACCCGCCGTCCAACGACTGGCTGGGAATGCACAGCCCACGTACGAAAATTCGAGAATCGGGACTGTGGAACCAAAATCACGTTGAAGAGACATACGATCCAAACTTCCTGTCAGTCCTTGGTGATCTGGTTACCAAGCAAATCAATACATGGAACCACCCATGAGCCTGGCTGACGAAATTAGGGAACATGCGCTTCAACATTATGTTGTACCGGCTAGAACAGCAGGGAACAACACGTTTGCAATTCGGGCGGGAGAGGTCAGCAGAAATATGTCCCTTCATAACCGGGTTCCTGCGGTTTGTGATGCTCTGAGCTCCCGGAAATTCCTTGATATGGGAGGTTTAGAACTTATTGAACAAAATGGTCCTCGGCAGAGCACAACTACTACTTTTCGCTATAGTTTTGTCAGTGTCTCAAAGGACCAGGGTGTCCTGAATTACAAAGCTTCCATGCTGCAGGATGTTCTGGTACATCCCGAGCTTCACACCAGAAAAGAGGCGCCGCTGGGCTATGAGGTATTCAACTTCATGAGGTCTCATCTGCAAACGGAAGGATTTATTCCAATAAAGAACAAAGTCATTTTTGACAAATTAGATCAGAAATATACCCGACAACAAATCAGAGGAAGAGCCGAGAAGTTCAGGAGGAAATTTCGGAAAGCCTGTGAAGAAAAAGGATACGACCACACTCTTTTTTTTGAGAATAAGAATGAGCTGGTCGAAAAACTGAATTCTTCGGTGTTTGCATATGATGAACTTGAGAAGAAGACCAGAGATGCGCGCAAGGTAATCAATAAAACATCATCTTCCCTACCTATATCCGCGGGCGTAATCCAACCTCAAAAAAGAAAACAGACGATTACTCAATATGCAAGGAGCCCGCTGGTAAGAGCATGGGTGCTGGAACGTGCTGGTGATACATGTGAATTGTGTTCTCATAAGGCACCGTTTGTAAAAGAAGACGGCACGCCTTTCTTGGAAATACACCATATTACGCAATTATCACAAGGAGGCCCCGATACATTGGAAAACACCGTTGCCTTATGTCCCAACTGTCATCGAGATTTACACTACGGTAGAGATCGGAAGAAAAAAGAGCGAAAGTTACGCGGCTATTTGAAAAAGCTGAACTTGCCGGGTTAACTATTTTTACGGCGGTACATACAACTATCAAACACATGACTGGCAGCCCGATTTCTGAGTAATGACGAATACAGATCACATTCTTGAACTCCTGCGCAGGCAGCCAGGGTTGGATGATGACCGGATATCTGAACTTACAGGAATCAAACCTCGCCAGCAAGTTAACCAGATTTGTCGCCGTCTTGAAAACCAGGGCGTACTACGGCGCTGCACAGGTGTAACAGGAAAAATCGTAAATTACCCTGTTGAGGGATTTTCGAAGGGGGATGCGTTACCGGTCAAGCCTACAGATTCCATTGCGCACCAGCACCAACAATCTGACTTGGTCAGAGCTAAATCAGCTATATCGGATCAGAGAGACCCTACTAGAAAAATCACGCTGGAACTAACACCTGAAACTTTACTCATCCTGCCGTGTTCAGGTAAAAAACTGCCGTTGTACGGTGTGCGTGATACGGGACCGCGAATAATTGACTATCTACCCGATGATCTGGCAAGCAAATTAAACAGTGCGAGAAGAAGTGTCCATCGTAATTATGCCAATGTTGACGAACAAACTTTGGTTAGTGCCTGGCGACGATACGATGGGCACCTATACAAAGCAGCACGCGAAGAATTGAGAGATGCCCTTGATAACGGAATGCATATTCTTATCCTTAGTGGGGGATATGGTGTGTTACTGGCGAATGAGCCGATCGGGATTTATCAGGTCCGTCTCAACCTTGCCTGGTGGCCGAAGGGCTTACTGGAGGAAGTGATCGCGAGCTACACATGGCGTCACAAGCTGAAACGAGTGATCGCGGTTGTCTCTAGAACAACCTCTTACCGGAGCCTGCTAAAACGAGTGGATTGGCGTCCGACAAATGCAGAAGAGGTAGTACTGTTGATGCCGGAAACTGTCCAAAGAGGTGCGATGGTCAAGGCGCCCAGGTCCCAGGGAGAAGCTATTTCAGCGTTGATAAGTGGTAAGCTCAATCAAGGCTGGCGCAGTTCTGATGGGCTTAGAATCTGTGCAGAGAAGATTCAACTTTAGCCAAATCCCTGTGGGGGTAAACCCAATACAATCTTCGTGCCAGCTAGAGAAAATCATGTAATGGCCAACTCCAGGGAGCGGGTGTTTGTAGATATAGGGTTCTCTTAAAAATAAAACAGTTGCGGTTTTGCCGTTGGTGATTCAGAGCCTCCATATTGCCCTCCCTTGGAATAACACCCGATTTTTCCTGTTGACGTTCTGGTAATCAGGTATTATATTGACGATTGACGTAATACGTCAATTTATGCTTGGACGGAACATGATAAAAGGCTTTAGATGTAAGAAAACAAAGCGCCTGTTCGAGGGCGAACGAGTAGCTGCATTTTCTGGTTTTTCCAGACAGGCTGAAAAACGTTTAAGGATACTGGATGCCTCGGAAACGCTTGAGGCGTTAAAAGCTTTGCCAAGTAATCGTTTTGAAGCGTTATCCGGTGACAGAGCAGGACAATACAGCATACGCATCAATAGGCAATGGCGAGTGTGTTTTACATGGAACAGAGGAGCTTATAAGGTGGAAATCACAGATTATCATTAAGTACATAAAGAAATAATAGAAAGTTATGGTGGCGAACATGGCTAGAGAACCAATACACCCAGGTGAATTTCTGGCAGACGAGTTAGAAGAAATTAAAATATCTGCAACCGAGTTGTCGCGTCAGATCGACGTGCCGGCTAACCGTATTTCCCAGATAGTTCGGGGCAAGCGTGATATTTCTGCTGATACAGCATTGCGCCTTGGCCAGTTTTTCGGGACCGGTCCGGAATTGTGGCTGAACCTGCAAAAGGCTTATGATCTGGACAAGGCTAAAGCAGTGCTGGAGAAAGACATCAGAAAGATACAGCGTTGGCAACCTGAAGTACGCATAGTTGGGTAATATCAGATCAGTCTAACAACAAACAGTATTGGTGACTTGCCATGAACTATCGTGAGATTTTCACCTTCTCAAGACTCTGGACGATGTTCGGGGTTTCCCTCGTCCTGATGTTCGGGATACTGCTGCTGGTGGGTGGTAGGGCATTCCAGTTGGCGCCGCCCATGCCGGACGCGGTGGTCGCAACAGACGGAGATACGACGGATGTAATTTTCACCAGTGACGATATCAGGGTAGGGCGCGACGTGTGGCGCCGCCTGGGCGGCATGGAACTGGGTTCGGTTTGGGGTCACGGCAGCTACCTGGCGCCGGACTGGACGGCCGACGTGCTGCATCGGGAGGCAATGGCGATGCTGGACGCAGATGGAGACTTTGCCACACTCTCCGAACCGGCACGCGCCGCGCGCATAGCGGAGTTTGCCGCCAGGCTGCGCATCAATACCTATGACACCGAAACGGGTCAGATCAGTATCTCTCAGGAACGGGCACAGGCCATCGCCGCGATTATTACGCACTACCAGGCGTTGTTCGGCGGCAGCGGCGACGGTCCTGAGGCGGAGGCCATGCGCGAGGCTTTCGCCATTCCCAATGCGCCATTGGGCCCGGACCCGGACGAGGATATCCGCGCGCTGGTGTCGTGGTGGTGGTGGACGTCCTGGGCGGCTGCCACGTTGCGCCCGGACGATACCGTTACATATACGAATAACTGGCCTCATGAACCGCTGGTCGGCAACAAGCCCACCAGTTCCATCTTCATATGGACATTTGTCTCAATCGTCCTGCTTATCGCCGGTATCGGCGCGCTGTGCTGGTTCTTCCTGCGGGAACGGGAAGAGTGGCAAAAGGACACCGAACCACCGCCAGGTTATCCGGACAAAAGCCCGATCGCCACAGTCGAGCCCACAGCTTCCATGAGGGGAGTCGTGAAATATATCTGGATCGTTGCTGTTCTGCTTGGATTACAGATACTGTTAGGTGCAGTCACCGCCCACTACGCCGTAGAGGGTCACGAATTTTACGGCATACCACTGGCAGAAATTGCGCCTTATGCATTGACGCGTACCTGGCACGTGCAACTCGCGGTGCTCTGGATCGCCACTGCCTGGCTGGGGGCGGGCCTGTATCTCGCTCCCATGATCGCCGGGTCGGAACCGCCCTTGCAGAAGCTGGGCGTGGATGTGCTCTGGGTGGCGCTGGTGATTGCAGTACTGGGTTCGCTGGCAGGAGAATGGCTGGCCTTGACCGGGCGCATGACGGACCCGGCCATGGTGTACTGGTTCGGCCACCAGGGTTACGAATTCCTGGATATGGGGCGTTTCTGGCAGATCCTGATCTTTGCCGGCCTGCTGATCTGGCTGGGGCTGATGGCGCGTTGTCTTGTGCCTGCGATCCGCGCCGGCGGCGCAGACAAACACCTGCTCATTCTCCTGTTGATTTCCTCGGCGGGAATCGGCCTCCTGTTCGGCGCCGGATTTCTCTATGAGCGGGATACCCACCTTACCATTGCCGAGTACTGGCGCTGGTGGGTCGTGCATCTCTGGGTCGAAGGCGTGTTTGAAGTATTCGCAACTGCCTGGGTAGCCTGGGTCTTCGTACACATGAAACTGCTGCGTCCATCGACCGCGGCGGTTTATGTCATGTTCTCGGCCATGATTTTCCTGGGAGGTGGAGTCCTGGGGACGTTCCACCACCTGTATTTCGCCGGCACACCGGAAGCGGTGCTGGCGTTAGGAGCAGTGTTCTCCGCCCTTGAAGTGGTGCCGTTGGCGCTGATAGGCTTCGAGGCCCACGACCACTGGCGCGCGGAGCGCCAGGCGCCCTGGGTTTCCCGCTACCACCTGCCGCTGATGTTTTTCCTGGCGGTGGCGTTCTGGAACCTGGTCGGCGCAGGCGTGCTCGGTTTCCTCATCAACCCGCCGCTGGCGCTGTACTATATGCAGGGTTTGTTGACTACGCCGACCCACGGCCATGCCGCCTTGTTCGGCGTCTATGGCATGCTGGGCATCGGCCTGCTGCTGTTATGCCGCCGCGACCTGCCCCAGGCGCAGGGCGCCTGGAATGACAAGACTCTTAAATGGGTGTTCTGGCTGTTCAACGGCGGACTGGCGCTGATGGTGTTCGGTTCGTTGCTGCCCCAGGGCATCATCCAGACGCTGGTGTCCTTCGACCAGGGCTACTGGTACGCCCGTTCTCCGGAACTCCTGCACTCGCCGCTGATGGAAACGCTGGTCTGGTTGCGTGTGCCGGGCGATGTCGTGTTTGCAGCAGGCGCGGTGCTGCTCCTGGTTTTTCTGGTGCGACTGGAACTGGGCAGGCGTTCCTGAAACAACGCGGCACATTAAAATTATGCGATATTCTCATAACTGCTTTTCACGTAACCTGATCGCTTGCCTGCTCCTGTTGTTCTCGGTAGCAGCCTGCGAGAACGGCAACGAAGCGGATACTTCAGCAACAAAGACCGCGGCAAGTGGTAAAGTCACTGTTTTATGAGCGCATCCGTCGAGACACATGGTTTTACGGAAAACGCCGAACCGGGACAACTCGCCGGCAGGGTGAAGGAGTTCGCGCTGGATGCCGGCGCCGATGTGGTGGGCATCGCCCCCGTGGAGCGCTGGGACAGGGACGTGCCGGAAGGGCACAGGCCTGTTGATGTCCTGCCCGGGGCGCGCAGCGTGATAGTCGTGGGCGCCCGCGGCCCCACCGCCGGGGCCTGGCAGTCACCCAATCACCGTTTCATGGAAGTCAACGGCTATGATTTTCGCAATGACCTGGTGATCCATATCCTGGCTGACTTTATCGAAGCTGAACTCGATCACTATGCCATCCAGGCGCCGGCCCTTTCCGTCAGCGGCCATAACCCGGTCATGAGCATGATGCACGCCGCGGTACTGGCCGGCCTCGGGACGCGCTCGCTGGCGGCCAATATTATTCTCAACCCGCGCTACGGTCTGTTATATTACTCCGCCTGTGTCACCACCCTGGAGCTGCCGGGTGATCCCATGCTGGAACAGAACGTCTGTCCCCACCCCATGTGCGTCGCCACCTACCGGAAAATCGGCAAGACGCCGTGCATTGCCGCGTGCCCGTCCGATGACGGCGGTTGCCTGGACGGAGAGATCGATGAGCAGGGAGAAATCTCTTACTCCTGGTATGACCGGGAACGCTGTACCTCGCGTGCCATGAATTTCGGCATCAACAGCTTCCAGAAGGCCATGGCGGAGATCGTTGCGGAAGATGATCCGGACACGCAGACGAACATGATCAATTCCGATTTTTTTACCCGTTCCTGCAGCGCCATCAGTTTTTTCAGGGAAAGTGTTGCGCAATGTTTTGAGTGTATGCGCGTGTGTCCGATTACGCGACCGGAGAGAAAGCTGAAATGAGCGCGTCAGCCGGTGTGGATTACGGCACATGCAGGCAGGAACTCGACAAGCTGGCCCGCAAGGGTGGCGCGGTGATAACCGGAGTCGCCGATGCGACGGCGTTCACGGCCTCACCCGAAGGTCAACGGCCGACGGATCTGCTACCCAAGGCCAGGGTCGTTTACGTGGTCGGGGGCGCCCAGCCCCGGGCAGGCGATTGGTTGAGCCCCGTCTACCAGCACATGGAAACCACTTCGTTCGGTGACCGCATGCACAACCTGGCGCAACGGTTGTCCCGCTTTATAGAAGACAAATATGGCTATTACGCGATCTGTGTCCCGCCGGGGACCGACAGCGGCAACCAACCCTTTGTAAGTTTCGCCAGGGCGGCGGAACTGGCGGGTTGCGGCACCTCCAGCCTGGCCGGGCCGGTGCTGAATCCCGAGTATGGGTTCATGTATTACTCCGTTGTCATCAGCACCCTGCCGCTGGAGATCGACGGGCCACTGGCCGAGCCTGTCTGCCCGGCCCCGGAGTGCCGGGAAATGTGGGATGACCAAGGCACCACCCCCTGCATGGCAACCTGTCCCATAGATGATGGCGGCTGTCTTGGCGGGCGACTGGAAAACGGCCGCATCGCGGAACGGCGTTATGACGTGGCCCGTTGCAGCTCACGGGTGGAAACAAGCTGGGTGCCGGGTTTTCAAAAAGTCCTGGATGCAACGCTCAAGGAAAAAGACAAGGAACAGCAAAAACTGATGCTTTACTCTTCATTATTTTCCCGCACGCTCTGGTCCATGACCTATGCCAATGTAAGCCAGGGCCAGTGTTTTGAGTGCATGCGCGTTTGCCCGGTAGGCGGCAAACACCGGCTTAAAAAATAACCACTGATACAGGAGACTGTCATGGGCTTTTATTTTGTTGACCCGGAGACTTATAAAAAATACAAGGACGAAATCCTGTCCTATTCCCAGTCCGTGCAGGTGAACACACAGGAATTCCTGCCCGAAGAGAGACGCAAGCGGCCCTTGTCCGACCGGGAAATCGCGGCGAAGATGGGGCTGGATGAACGGGTGGTTCGGGAAATACGCGTGGTGGCGGAACGTGATGCCTATCCTATTGACGAATGGGAAAAGGCGCTGGAGTTCAAGGACCGGACATGCCGTGAATATGCCAGGACCGGGCTGTCTTCGGTTACGAAGAAATACCTGAAGAAAAGTTAACATTGTAAGCTGTATTGTCTGGAGATTGGCAATGATGAACTCCCAAGAGTTATTCGGAGCGGATATGCTGAAGGCCTTTGATGCCGCCACCGCACCGGTCAACGAGGCCGGGATACTGCCGCCGATCCTTTACACCTCGTCTGAATTTCACCGGTTCGAACGTGACACGATTTTTACCAGGGAGTGGTTGTGTGTCGGGCGCACCTCGCAGGTTCCGAACCCTGGCGACTGGTACCAGTTTATCCTGCTGGATGAACCCCTGCTGGTCGTACGCGACCGGGATGGGCAGGTACGCGTTCTCTCCGCAGTCTGCCAGCATCGCGGCATGGTTGTCGCCGAAGGCAGCGGCAACTGTAACAGGTTTCTCTGCCCGTACCATCATTGGAGTTATGCCCTGGATGGAAGATTGCTTGGTATGCCGGAAATGGACCAGGCGGTCGAGTTTGACAAGGCGCAGTACGGCCTGCCGTCATTGTCGGTGGAGATCTGGAACGGGTTTATTTTTTGCCGCTTTACGGAAGAAGGCGATGCGCTTGCGCCGACGCTGGAGCAACTCACGGAGTTGCTGTCCCACTTCGAACTGGATAGCTGTTACACAAAAACCGGCGCCACCTACGAAGACCTGCCATGGAACTGGAAGGTGATGCTGGAAAACTTCAACGATGGTTATCACGCCAATCGCCTGCATGTGGGTATCGGCGATCATGTGCCGTCTGAAAACGCCCGCTTCCTGGAGTGGAGCGATGACCAGAATCATGTCTCCCGGCTCAATTATTTCACCCACGTGGACGGCGGTTTCAACGCGACCAGGAAAACCCTGCTGCCGGTGTTTGAAAAGCTGAGCGATGACGAGCGGCACCGCGCCATGTTCTGCCTGCTGCCCCCCAGCCTCGGCCTCGCCGTGACGCCCGACACCATCACGTATTTCATCGTCAATCCCAAGGCCGCGGAAGCGATTGATATCCACATCGGTTACTGTATGGACCCGAGGGCGCCGGACGAACCCTTGTTCGATTTGCTGTTCAGGGACATGGAAGCCGGCGTGAACGATTTTAACGTTCAGGATATTCACGCGGATACGATGGTGCAGAAGGGTCTGCGTTCACGCTTTGGTCCCCATGGACGTTATTCCTGGCAGGAGGAAACACTGCAGCAATTCAATCGCTGGCTGGTGAAACGCTATCGCGCCCACTGGCCGTTAACTCATCCTGGTTAAGATAACTTTTCCAGTTTCCCGGACGGATCACGATTCGGACCGGAAAACATAAACACAACAGCAGGAGAACGGATATGCCGAACACATTCATCCATCCCGAGGGTATTTTGCCGGACGTAGTACACGGCTACACGAGCGTCGTTGTCAGCACTGGGAAAAAGATGGTGCACTGCGCCGGCCAGGTGCCGATGGACGCCGACCTGAACCTGGTTGGCGAAACACTGGGCGAACAGATGGATCAATCCTTTAAAGCCATCGGCGTTGCGCTTGCCGCGGGCGGCGCGACCCCGGCGGACGTCGTGCGCGGCCGGATTTACATTGTCGACTATAACGCCGACATGGTTCAGACGGTCATCGAAAAAACCGCGGCCTTCTACGCGCCGGGTGAACCACCGCCAAGCACGTTGATCGGCGTACAATCGCTGGCGCTGCCGGGGATCATGGTCGAGATCGAAGTGACGGCGGTACTCGATGATTAAACTTTGAACTCACGATTTGCGCTTGTTACTATTTCAGGCGTGTACATTGTCGATCGACGCTAAAATACTTGTGAGATACCGTAATCCTGAATACAACCGGGGGTGAATATGCAACAAGCAGACAAACAGAAGTATTTAACCATTGCACTCTATGTTTTCGGGATCATCTACCTGATCGGAGTACCCGTCCTGATGATGGGGCTGGAGGCGTCCGGCTGGACCTGGACACCCAGGCAGCCGGAGTATGAACAGATGATCATGGGCGTGTACGCTACCCTGGGGGTGTTTCTCATCATGGCGGCAAAAAATCCCCTTGAACACGCCAGCCTGATCTGGTTCACCGTCTGGTCGAATATCGTGCATGGAGGGATCATGCTGTTTCATTCCATCATCGATGAGACCGAAAGGTCCAATCTTGCCGGCGACGTGCCTGCGTTGTTTATCGTTGCGGCCATTCTCTGGTACCTGATGCCCAGGCAGGGAGCGGCATCCCAGTAACAGCCGGCCTGACCGGGTTTCTGTCGTCCGGCAATCAGCCGCGGGACGGATTGCCCGGCTGCAGCCGGATGCGCAGTATCAATTTGTAAATGTGAAGACACTAACCGACGTACTTCTGCATAATGCAAGGACGCGCGCTGATGCCGTTGCAGTTCTGGATTATGGTTTCAGCCTGACCTGGAGTGAACTTGCCCGGCGTATTGCAAGGCTGGGGGGTGTACTGAACCAGTCAGGGATCAACCGGGGTGACCGGTTCGGCATTCTTGCCCTCAATTCCTGGCGCCAGGCTGAGGTGATCCATGCGGGGCAATGGATCGGCGCCACGCCGGTTCCGATTAATTTCCGTCTTGCGCCTGCCGAGATACGGACCATTATCGATGATGCAGAATGCGGGTTCCTGGTCGTGGATGAGCAATTCATCGGTTTACTTGATGGGCCTGAATTGGCTGATTGGAAAAGCAGATATCTGCTGATCAGCGGTGACCAAGCCGGTCCTTATGAGCAATCCGTCAAATCCGGCAAGCCCATGGAACCGGCAACAGGTTCGGCGGACACGGAAGCGCTGTTACTGTTTACCGGCGGCACTTCGGGTCGCGCGAAGGGGGTGCCGTTGACCCACGGCAATATCATCGCCAATGCGAAGCAGGCCAGCAGCCGCTGGACGGCGCGCCCTGATGACGTGGTGTTGCACGTTCCACCCATGTTCCATTCCGCGGAACTGGTAAAGACTGTTTACTTCATGCAGGGAGCGGCCAATGTCTACCTGCCGAAATTCGATCCTGATGCACTGTTGCGCACGATTGAAGAGTTTCGCATTACCTTTGCCCTGCTGGTGCCGACCATGCTGATGCTTACCCTGCAGTCGGGGAAAGTGCCCCAATACGACGCCAGCTCACTGAAACAGATCATCTACGGGGCATCACCCATGTCGGTGGAATGGGTCAGGGAAGCGTTTGCAGCTTTTCCAGAAGTTGAGTTCGCGCAGGGTTACGGCTTGACGGAAACTGCGCCGCTGCTGACCATGCTGGATCACCAATCCCATGTGGATGCCTTGGAACAAGGCAATACAGCCCGGTTATCCTCGTGCGGCCGAGTACTCGAAGGCGTGGATTTAAAGATCATGGATGATAACGGACAGGAACGCACAACCGGGCAGGTGGGTGAGATTTACGCCCGTGGCGACAACGTGTTCGGGGGATATATCAACCAGGAGCTCACACAACAAGTCCTTGTAGAAGGCTGGTTTCGCACCGGCGACCTGGGTTACATGGATAACGAGGGATATTTATACCTCAAAGACAGGAAACAGGACATGATTGTAACGGGGGGTGAAAACGTCTATTCCAGTGAAGTCGAAGCCGTGTTGAACCTGCACCCGGATATCCTGGAAGTCGCCGTTATCGGTATTCCCGATGAAATCTACGGTGAAAAGGTGAATGGCGTGGCAACAATCAAATCCGGATCCGATCCGACACAGGATGAATTGATTGACTTTTGCCGGGGCAGGATCGGCGGTTATAAGATCCCGAAGCAGATTCACATAGTCGAAAGTCTGCCAAAAAGCGCCATGGGCAAAATCCTGAAAACTGAATTAAGGAGTAAATATAAATCTTAAAGGAGTGAGGCAGCTATCGCTGCCCTTCCTTCCGTAAATAAGAGATCTAGAGATCAGCGCCAAGTCGCGTCCCTTCCCTGATGTCATCCATCTCAACAAATAATTCTTGTACCTCGTGTGCGTAGACGAATTTATGATGGAATACCCAGGTAGCGTCTGGCAATATAGGCAGCCAATTCATACAGGAGAAGGAGGCTGTAGTTCTTGAGCACCCATGATGAAATATACAAGACCCAACTGAGCGATTTCTTCAGGGACCTCGGAGCAGAAGTTGATGCCTCCATCAATGCCTACAAGGTTGAACTGACGAATTTCTTTGCCAGTCTCAGTCCAGCACTCGATATCGCAGAACGAGCACAAGCAGAACTGGACCGGACAGCCGCAACTCAGTTTACAGTGTTCAAGTACTTCAGTAAGCAGGAAAGAACGCAAGAAATCTATCTCTCCCGCATATTTGGCGACCTTCTCAACCCGTCGGGCAACCATGGTCAGGGGGTTCGCTTTCTTCAGTTATTTCTGGATGAGTTGACGCGTTGGAATGATGAATGGTCAAAGAAGCTGAGAGGTGTTATTCCGAATATGTCCCTCAAGGGGTGCAAGACTCATCTTGAATTTCCGACACCAGAGGGGAGAAGGGTCGATGTTGTTTTGGAGGTTCCCCTTGAGGGGAAGAACGATGTCTTCCGGATCGGTATCGAGAATAAACCTTGGGCAGGAGATCAGGATGAGCAGATCGCAGACTACCTGAAAGCCTTGTTAGAAAAATCCCCTGGAAACGCCCGGGTGCTCTACTTTAGTGGAAACGGAAAAGAACCGAGTGAGGCTGCTCTGGGTAAACTTGAAAAATGGGAAAGAGATCTTTGTCTGACAGTACCCTATCGGTGCAACAGCAGGGGGTATCCGTCACTTGAAAACTGGATTCAACAAGACCGGGAACAATGTGAAGCTGAGCGCGTGCGTTGGTTCCTGAAGGATTTATTGGAATATATTAAAAGCCAATTCGAAATTCCAGCGCAAACTGAACCTGAAACCGAGGAGAATAAAGCATGACACAGGATATCATTCATGACACGACGGTAAGCTTTATCAGAGCTAATGAAAGAAACCTGCAACTGGCTTTCCAGGTCGAAAAAGCAATGCCCGTAGTCCGAGAGAAATTGATTAAAGATTTTTTCGAGTGCGTTAAAAAACACGTTGAAAAACAATTGACAGAAAAGGTAGAGACAATAGAAAGATGGGAGATTAAGGTCGAAGACACTAAAGGTCTATTTGTACGCAAGAAAGATTGGGGAAAACAACTAAAAGTTGGAAAATATAGCAACAGCAACGATTGGTGGGGAATTCGCCTCTTATCTAAAACGTCAGGTTGGAAGCAAGCGAATATTAGTGTAGCGAATATTGAGAGTATTTTGGACGGTCAAAAGAAACGGTTCAGAGAAAAATTCCATGAGTGTATAGGAATATGCAACGAGGGCGGGCCGCATATGTGGCGATTCCTTGAATTTGAAGATTTTGAAAGTTTAGATTTTTTGAAAAAAATGATGAACGATAAAGATGAAGAACGGGAGAAAATTATCAAAGACTTGGCTGATAAACTAGCCAAACTGGCGGTGGCAGTTGATAAAGTTCTCAGCAACTCTGGATAATTCTTGAGTTCTGTCGTTCTGTATTAGTCGAATACCTCAGCCCCGGCTGCTATGGCCGACGTTTTCCAGCAGAATATCAGGAACAGGTATTCAAAGAGTCAGGGTTTAATTTCCTATCACATAAGATATATGGTATATTTAGCCATATGGAGGCTGTATTACTTTATCGGGACAAGTATATTTATCGGGATGGAGCGATCCGTGAGATGGTCATCTGGCAACTGGCAGAACAGGATTCAGATCATCCGCACAGATTAAAATACCGATTGTTCTACGGTTATCCCGGCAATTGCCTGGTGCGGTATGACAATGAACGCGGCAAAGGCGACCACCGCCACTATGACGACCGGGAAGAAGCTTATGAATGGGTGTCGGTCACGCAACTGGTGGTTGATTTTAAAGCCGATATTGAAAAGTTACGAGGTGAACAAGATGAATAAACAGCATATTCATGTCGGCATAGAAGATACTGACCGCGGTTTTGGTCGGTTTGTGGAAACGTGGAAACGTGCTGAACAGGGGCATATCAATGAAACGGAAGTTCATTTGAATTTCGAGGATCTGTCTATGTTGCTATCCATACTGACACCTCGCCGCTTGGAAGTGCTGAAAACCTTGCGGCAACAAAGTCTGTCAAGTGTGCGGGCCTTGTCCAAAAACCTGGGAAGAGACTACAAAAATGTTCACACTGATGTTCAAGCTCTGGAAAATGTTGGCTTGTTGGAAAGAACCGGGAAAGGCTCGCTACGAGTGCCCTGGGATATAATTGATGCCCATCTGAAATTGGTTGCTTAATGAATAAGCGATCCATCCATACTGTGAGGCAGAATATGGCCTACCGGAACTTACTGCGATTGCGACCGATAAGAGTTGATCAGCCCGTCGCTGAAGTGATAGCGAAAGGACGCAAACGCAGGGGATTATATACGATAGTTCAGAAGTGATTAACTCTTTGAATTTGCTATAATTACAGTATGATAACTTGCCGCACAATCCGCTACAGACTTCATCCTCATACGCAGGAAAAGGCTGTCAAATTGCATGGGTTAGCCGAGGCTTGCCGCCAGTCCTGGAATCATTTTGTCGGCAAGTTGCGGGATGATTACCGGTTTTATGGTGAGTGCAATCCCCGGTTTTTCAACACGGGAAAGCTGTTCGTTATCTGGCGCAAGCATTATGCCACCTGGTTACAGGACTACAGCATGGCGATTGTCCGGTATTCTCTGAAACCGATAGAAACCGCATACAAGCAATTCTATGCGGGCAGAGGTGGCTTGCCGAAATTCAAGGGACAGTACGATCATGTTCCGTCCTTCCCGCTTGCCCAGGGCCTGTTCAAGCTGACAGGCAGTAGTCTGCATATTCAGCGTATCGGCCAGGTGGGTCTTGTCGGTAACAATCCCTATCCTGACAATCCCGTTTCAGGCACCATCAAGTATGAGTGCGGTCACTGGTACGCGTACATTGTCCATGAGGTGCAGTTATCAGACCAGCCGAGGCCTATTAAGGCGGTGGGCATAGACAGGAACGTAAGGCAGATCGCCTGCTCCGATGGTGAAGTCTATCTTCTGGAAGAAGACGAAAAGCTGGCGGCGCGGAAACGCCGCTATCAGCGCATGATGAGCCGAAGGCAGAAGGGCGACAGGAAGCAAGGCATCAAGCCGAGCAACCGCTATTTGAAAGCCAAAGAGTTACATGCGAAGACACAGCAGAAGATTGTGCAGCAACGGACTGACTGGTGCCATAAGGTATCGAAGGAGATTGCCAGTAAATACAACTTGGTGTACATGGAGGACTTGAATACGCAGGGCATGACGGCATCGGCTAAAGGCACACAGGACAAACCCGGCAAGAACGTGAAGCAGAAGGCAGGTTTGAACAAGTCCATCCTGAAGTCAGGCTGGGGAAAGTTGGAACAATGCCTGTCGTACAAATCAAACGTCATTAAGGTTCCCGCGCCATACACGAGTCAACGGTGCCATGAGTGCGGACACACTGAAAAAGACAACCGCAAGACTCAATCAGAGTTTATCTGTCTGTCCTGCGGGTATTCGGGTAATGCAGACCAAAACGCTGCATTGAATATTCTGGCCTTAGGGAATGGGGCTGCTGCGCGTGGAGGTGGCGCCGTTAGTCGGCCTGTGAAACGCGAAACGGATACGGCGGGCTGCATTAGCGTGCGGAACTATCGTATATAATTCCCTTTAAGTTACTGCCATGTTAAAACGTAAATCTGTTTTCTGGTTATCCATGCTGATCGCCCAGGTCTGCGCATTCGTCATTTTCAAGGACCTGGCGGATATCAGTCAATGGTTGGTGCAGTCATCCCGGGAATTCACCATGACGGTCTGGTACAACCGGCATATTATTGGCGGCATAGCCATCCTGGCTTTGCTGGTTTCATTACTGACCTGGTGGACGGAGCGAAAGCTTTGTCCGACACTGTTATTGGGCTTTCTCGTATTCGTCTTTGTCTTTAACTTTTATTCCGGGATGCTCAACCCGAAATGGATGTTTCGTTCCCAGCAACATGAAGCACAATTCGTATCAGTGGATGAAGCACCCAAATACATGGAGCAAAGCCTGCACCTGGCCCACTTCGGGCCGGCATCCTATGCGTCCGTAGACGATATCGATGTGGTTGTCCTGGAAACCGATAATGGGGCATACGCCTACTCGGACTACTATCTTCTTCAGCCCCACGTTGCAAAGGGTGACACCATTGGTGGCGAAGAAGTCATCATGACCTATTGCGGGCTGACAAACCTGGGTATTGCGTACAGTCCGGTAATCGATGAACAGCCGCTGGACCTTACTGTCATGACCCAACTTAAGAACAACCTGGTGTTATTCGACAAGAACAGCGGGCAGGCGATCCAGCAACTCTGGGGCACGATGGAACGTGATCCGGCACAAGTAAGAATGAAAGAATGGCCGACCATCCGTATGCCGTTCGGCTCATTCAGGCAGCTTTATCCTGACGGCAAGGTTTTTATCAATGAAATTGCGGGGTTCAGTGAGAACCCGGTGCTGGCGGCCTGGGACAGGCTGGTCAGGCACGGGATGATGTTGTGGGGTGTGGGGCTGAACTGGCTGGATAATGAAAAGCCGGCATTCCCTACGATTGATTTCAAGGACCGGCGTCTGCCTATGAAAGAGTTAATTTACTCTATCAGCATCGGTGATGATCATGTGGTCTATTCAAAGGACTTCATCATTGAACAGGGTAATAACATCAATGTGGAAATTGGCGGGCAGCCTGTTGTTATCGATTATGATCCCGAGTTTGATACGGTTTCTGCATTTTTTAATACAACGGATGGGGCTGTTACGGATATAGATGTATTCGGTAATACCGGAACCGGGGTGAAGCTTGAACGTGTCAACACACTGAAGAGCCGGTTATTCTGGTTTATCTTCGCTGAATTCTACCCTGATACTGATGTCAATCGGGTATAGATGATGTCCGGTACTGCTTGGTAGCAAGCGGCCCTGCCATTAATTCCTCTGTCGAAGCCACTTTCCCGAGGTGGTAGGCGAAATTGGTCAAGAACACTCTCTGCAAGGTAGCGGAATCCATCTCTCCCCAACCATAGTCGGGGATACCCGAAGTAGCCGTAACATCACTCAACATATAGACGAAATAATCCCGCGAGACCGCGTCCCTCGCGGTGGATTCAACACAGGCCCCGGTAGATACGCCGGCCATCAGGATATTGAGCACCTTTAACTCCTTGAGTGTCGCATCCAGCCTGGTATACATAAAACCGGATTGCCTGATCTTCTCAATGAGGATATCACCCGGCCGTGGAGCAATCTCCGGCCAGATAGTGACGCCTTCAGTCCCGGCGCGCACGGCCTTCCCGTCCCGAATTACAGGAAAACGGTCTGCCAGGGTGCCCTTGTCGTTAGCCCCCGGATAATGGACATGGTTCAGATAAACGATCGGCAGTTTCACCTCGCGGCAATGCTGGATGAATCTGATCAGGGCAGGCAACATATCCCGTCCTTCCACGGTTTCGAAAGGGGCGCCGACCTGCAGAAAATCCAGGCTCATGTCTACGACGATTAACGCTGTATTGTCAGGTGATAATTCCGGGGTCATCGTATTCTTTGCCTCGTTTAATTAGGTGCACATACAGGCCAGCCAGGCCCGATACTGGTTGCGGATGTACTGCTCGCTCAACGCGGACTGCGGCGAAACGACTTCCATGTCCGGGTCAAACAGGCTGTGTTGGCTGATCCATTCTCTCCCCGATGAGTGCAGTCCCTCCTGTACGCGCCGGTAGGCTTCCAGGTCGTCGGATTTGATCAGCGAGGAGGGAGAGTGGATGGTATTGGCATAGATTATATTTTTCCGGTTGATTTCTTCCGGCGCGCCCTTCCAGCGGAATACGCTGATCTCGATGGCTGTCCTGTCTACTGCCAGCGGTCTGATCACGCGCATCTGCAGGAAGCGCGGGTGCGCTGAGGCGCCCGGATAGAAGTTGACGTTGTGCAGGTTCATATCCAGTATTTCAGCGGACTTCTCCTCACCGTAGCTTGCCCGGTGCCGGTCCAGGTAGTCCCGGTAGGCCGGGTCGGCCGCGGTGTCCGGGTTACGGAAGCCGCGCATATCACTGTGACCGTGTTCATAACAGGTGACTTCCAGTTCCTCCATTTCCCGGTAGCCCTGGGCATTTGCCTGCATCAGTTGGAGGGCGAGGGGAGGCGTCTTTCCTGATGTTTTTTCGATACTGTCAATTTGTGCCCGGCTGGCCGCGATGGAAGACTGGTGTACATGCAGCGGGTGCATGCCGTCATGGAGGTTTTCCAGGTAGATCTTCCAGTTGTTGCGGTACACGGCCCGAAACGAACCCCTTACTGCTTCTATCTGTCCTTCCGGAGAGCGGTCAATCATATTGTCCAGGGCGCGCCGGGCGCCGCCCAGGTAGTCAGACAAGGCCGGCGCGTGGTGAGACAGGTTGGCAAAAATGAACCCGCGGTAACTTTCCGACCTTATCTCCGGCAGCCTGTAATGCGCCTGGTTATTTTCTACATCCGTATTCAGGTAATTGTCCCGGCAGGGTATGGAAAGCAACTCGCCGTCGGTCCCGTAGCGCCAGCCGTGATAAATGCAGCTCAATACGCTTGCGCTACCCTGAGTATTTTCCAGTACCCTGGCGCCTCTATGGGCACAACGATTGTGCAGTGCCTTGATTGTATGGTCATCATGGCGAATAACTATGACGGGATTGCCGGCGATATCCGTAGTCAGGTAATCGCCAGTGTCGGGCAACTGGCTTTCGTGGCACAGGTAGTTCCAGGACCGGGCAAAGATACGCTGAATTTCCAGGTTGAAAATTTCCGGATCGATATACACATCCCTGTGTACGCAATCCGGCCGAACCAGGGAGCGGATATGCTCTGTATCATAGTTATTCTTCATATTGTTCCCGAATAACCTGCTAGAGTAAGCAGGCTACATTTATCCAGTATAAGACCAATGAGAAATATCGCCACGCATAATCACGGGTGGTCCGATGAAAATCGTATCACTTATCGCGGCTGGTGGATCGTAGCGATTGCCGCGGTCGCCATGTCCACCGGACCCGGCCAGTTTGCATTCGGCGCCCTTGGCCTGTTCATCAAGCCGCTGGGTGCTGAGTTCGGCTGGGATCGCGCTCAAATCAGTCTTGCAGCGACTTACTCCACCATTT
>JAPPLI010000144.1 GCA_028819495.1 Gammaproteobacteria bacterium
AGACCGGGGCGGAATCTCTCTACTTCAGGCTCATTCCACTATTGGAAAATACTCCATCAGGGTGTCAACATCAATTGAAATATAACCGTTGGAGCAGACAATGTGCTTACTAAATTATGAAATCCCCTCCGTCAGGCATCACATCCAGCCCGGCCAGCAGTACGGCGCCGCCGTCCACGTCAGTCAGGTCAAGCAGTATTCCGTCACTGCGGAGGGATAAATCAGGCTGGTAATGCTCATCAAGGTCAAATGCGCGCAGGTCTATCCTGTCCTCGCCACCGGCAAAGTCCCGGATGGTGTCCTCACCATGCCCCGGCGCAAAGACAAACGTATCAGTGCCCGGCCCCCCTGTCAGCAAGTCATTTCCCGCTCCGCCGTTCAGGGTATCCTCTCCTTGTCCCCCGTAAATGGTATCGTCACCCGCGCCGCCCAGCATCAGATCCTCACCGCCCCCCGGCCCGCCGTACAAGGTGTCATCCCCGGCCCCGCCCGCCAGGATATTGTCCCGCCGGTCGCCGGCCAGTATGTCGGCAAACTCAGAGCCGGTGAGGTTCTCGATATCCGGCAATAACACACTGCGTACCACACCGTCCGCGTCACGGTAGGACACTGACACTGTTTTCGGGAAGGTGTCCCCCAGGGCATGGCCGCCATAGGCAGTCTGGTTGTGCAGGCGCACGGTAACGGCCGCATCGGAGGCGGAATAATCCGCAGTATCAAGACCCGGACCGCCAACAAGTTGGTCGGCGCCGCCCAGCCCCGCCAGGGTGTCATCGCCGCCGCGTCCGGAGAGACGATTGGCGCGGGCATCACCGATCAGGGTATCGGCGAAGGCGGAACCGGTCAGGTCATCTATGACACTGTCCCGGCCGTTGTAGGTCACATAACGGACGCCTGCCAGTTCAGCGGCAATCCGTATGCGATACTCGTACATCCCTTCCACACCGTCCGTGTCATAAATGACCACTGCCGGCGTCTTGCCGGTCACATGGTGAAAAAACAGGGCCTGCTGGATGCTGTCCAGGCTGCTGCGTTTGTCCAGTCCCCCTTCCCAGACCGTATTCGCCGTCTCGCAATCCACCACCACGTAGCTGCTGCCCGTGCCAAAGCTGTAACTGTGCCGGACTTCCGATTCACCGCCCACTGCCTGGCAGAATAACGCATTGTAACCCGCTTCTGTTACCGGATTCGCTTCCTCGGAATTGTTTTCATTTTCACTGCTCATACAACCACCTCTATAATATCGGGAACTAAACGTCAGGGACAGATTGAATTTGTACAGTAACAGTATAGGGTCGGAATAATCCAGCCTCACAGAACTTGCGTAATTGTAAAGCCAGGCTGTCGAAAAAGACTTGCGATTCTACGTCTGGAATGTGATTTTCGGAGGAGAGAAGATAGAATCGGACCGCCAAAACTTCCGCTTGATATCAGGTGTTCATACGGTTACGATCTTAATCGGCATTCAAACAGTTTGTCCTTAACTCAAGCGAGACAAACGGGAGACGGATAGCAATGGCACTTGAACTGACAACCGAGCAACGTGCGGCGCTCCCCAGGAACTCAAAAATCCTGGTAGCTATGTGGGAAGCGGAAGATCAAGGCAATACGGAGGAAGCCGACCGCCTGTTCTCGGCGTTGGATATCCCCGCCCACACGCTCATGGCAATCAAGACAGTATTGGGCGCCGACTGGATCCGTTCCCGCAACCTGCGCACCCACCTTGCCGAAGAAAAGTACGGGCCGGACTGGCTGGATGCACCTGAAGGAGAAGCAGTTGCCGGCACCAAATCTGCTGGATGACATTGCAGAACGCCTGGGAGCCGAGCAGGTTTTTTTAAGAAATCGTATTGGCGGCCTCCCGAGGGACGAAGCCAGGCAATTCTTAAAGTCGCACCGTTCCCGTCTTGAAAACCTTGAGAAGGCACGTTTGATGGGCATTGACAAGGCGTTGATTGGGGTCCGCAAGAAGAATCTCGCCATGGCCAGTGCCAGCTATATTGAATTGCAGGAAATCGCACTGGTTGACCCGGAACCGGAACCTGAAAATAATTAAGACGGTCCCGAATAAAAATCATAGGGTGCCTCAATTTCCATGGAAGTGATATTATCAGGACGTACTGTATAAACGTTGTTCCGCCAATCTCAGCCATTCATTTTTTCCTGATCTAAATGCCAAATGGAGAACTTTCGTAATGTATGGGTTGCGTAAAATTATTCAGATAGACGGGTTTATCGCCGGCAAGCGTACCGTGATTGAACTTGATGGCCATTCTATTCTTAATGGAACCAACGGCGCGGGCAAAAGTTCCACGCTGAAGTTGTTATCGTTCTTTTACGGCAGTGATCCGAGCCAGCTTTATTCCAGCGCATCAGTACAGAAGTCCTTTGTTCAGTTCTATCTGCCAAGACACACAAGTCACCTGATTTTTGAATATGAACGCGAAAGCGGTCTTTGCTGTGTGGCCGTATATCGGCATAAAAATGGCACAAAACATGCGTATCGATTTCTTGAGGGCGGGTTTTCAGAGGAACGGTTCAGCCATAATGACTCCTCGGGGGAGGCCATCTATTGCAACGGGTATGATCTCAAGATGCACTGGCAACAACTGGGACTGAGCTGCTCCAGACAGATAGAAGTCGTCACTGATTACCGCGCCATCATTCAAAACGACGCGTTGCTGATTGGTCGCCTTGCAGACAGCAGGGAACTGCGCAACCTGGCATCAATGTATTGTCTCGGCAGCCGCAAGACCCGTATGCGATACATTGAACGAATCTGTGCCACGATAAACAATCGCAGCAGCAACATGCGCCGCATGAAAGACATGTTGTCCGAGATCATGGCCAATGAAGACCTTGTATTACCTGAGACGCCCATTCACAGGGACGATGTTGGCCTCATAAAGGAAATAAGATCCCTGCGGGAATTTGAAAATGAAATCCCTCACATGAAAAAGGTGGTTCAACAACATGACAAGCGCCTTGATATTGAAAAGCAACTCGCTTCCCACGCTGGCTACATCAAGCGGGCCGAACTTGATATAGGTAAAGACATGGGAACGACGGAACAGGAGCTTGAAGGCATGAATGGACGTCTGGATCAACTTCGGTCCGAATGGGAATCACAATACAGCGACTTGGCTGAAAATACCATTAAAGCAGAAAAAGAAGTCGAGTCCTGCGAAAAGGAAATTGATCGACTTGATGAGCAATATGATGAGTATGAACAACAGGATATGGATAAGAAAGTGTCTGATTACGATAATCTCGGCAACTTTGAGCAGGAGGAAAAACGGGCAAAGGAACGTTACTTCAAGCTGAATGACGACGTAAAAGAAGAAGAAAATGCCCGCAACCGGAGTTTGGCTGAAGAGCATGAGCGTTATGAGCGCATCAGGTCCGCCACACAGACAAAACTGGATAAAGTCAACGACAAGCTGGAGAACTACCGTCAGACACGCGCAACAAAACTTGAAGAGGTTAATGAACGCCAAGGGAAAGAAATCAACGCCGTCAGAGACGATGCGTCAGCCGCCAGGGCAAAACTGATGGAGGCCAAGGCGATGGCGCAGGCTGTCGCCGAGACGGGCGGACCAACGGAAGAAGAAAAAAGAACTCTTGCGGAGATAAACCACCGCCTTGAGCGGCTTGAACGTGAAGTAGATACGCATCGTTCCGCTTTACAAGAGAGAGTGAACGAACAGGAAAAAGCACGAAATCGCCAAGAGCAGGCAGACGAGGCGCTAGGTAAAGCCAGGCGCAACCTCAATGAGGAAAAGGATAAACTACACTTGCTGCACAAGTTTGCCTTTGCTGAAGAGGGGACATGGTTACAGCAGTTGCGTGAGAAAGATTCCGACTGGATGGAAAATCTCGGCAAGATTGTCAATCCTGATATATTGCAACGTAAAGATATCCACGCTGAACACACCGGAGAAGATTCCGGCACGGTATTTGGCTGGACGGTAAATTTGCAGTCCCTGCCAACACCCCACTACGCTGAATCCGAAAAACAGTTGCGCGCAGAACACTCCGCCCAGGAAGACAATGTCGCGCGCGCAGAGAATGTGGCTGAAGAATGCAAAAAGGAGTATGAAAAAGCAAACAAAGGATACAAAGAGGCGGAGAAGTCAACCACTGTTGCGCAAACCGCATTACAGTCCAAGACCGACCAGGTTGAGACCGTGAGGAACGTCTATCGAACCAAAAGCGATGAAGTTAATTCAGCTGTCTCAGAGCGGCGCATTGAGGCCAAAAATGACATTAAACGACTGGAAAAGGAAATCATGGATTTTGACGGCGCGCTTGACAAGCGCATCAATGCTGCCACGGAAAGACACTCAGAAGAACGCTTGGAACTGAAAGGTTCCTGGTCCATAGAGGAAAGCAGGATTACACAAGATAAAGACAGGCTGCTTGAAGAATTGGCCACGCTGAAAGGGATCCATGTAAAACACAAAAACCAGATCATGGATGATTTCAACAAGGCTTGCAGTGACAAGGGAGTTGATCACAAGACCATAGATAACGCCAGGAAAGCTGCGGACGATGCCAAAGCAAAAGTGTTATCGATTCATGACAGCGCTGCTGCCGTTAACAGATATAGAAAATGGCTTGAAACCGAATGGAATATAAGGGCATCACTGATAACCCGGCTGGGTGAATTGAATGCGAAAAAGGATCATGCCGAAAATGAGAAACAGGCCAGGAAGCGCGAACATGACCAGAAGGTGGAAGAACTGAATGCCGACAAGAAAAAAGTAACTTCGAAGTTGATCAACCTGCGTGAGAAACAGGCCCAACTCAATGCAATTCGTCCGCGCTACTCAATTTATATGAAGGACGTAGAGGCGGCTGGTCAACCAAAACCGTTTGACTTGTTAATTCAGGAAGTACAAGCGCTTCTTGATTCCAATGAGAAAATGAAAAACGACCTGGTGGACGGCGTGAATAAAATTAACGGAAAGATGCTGCGTCATGAGGAAACCCAAGTGGGACAGGCATGGATACGGCGCAAGGAAACGCTTCGCAAGCAACTTGATTATGACGACCCGTATGAACGGAACTTCCTTATCAACCTGCCGCAGATATTGGAGGCGTTCATTGATGATGATGTAAAAAGCATCAGGCAGGCCAGGATCGAATCACTGCGAGGCGCCAGCAAGGGGCTGACCGATTTCTTCGAGCGCCTGACTATCATCCACGACAGGATAAGGCAGCAATCACGAAAAATCTCTGCCGCAATTGAGGAGAACATGAAAATCGATGCCCTGTCCTCCATAAGCATATCCATGAACTCCCGTATCGATTCGCTGGATTACTGGAAGCCCTTGCAAGGCTTCTCAAAGTCATGGCAGGCATGGCTGGAATCGGGTGAACGTGATCTGCCGGATAAGGAATTTCTGGATGAGATGTCATCACTTATTGATATGCTCAAAAGCATCAAATCCGGTAGTCAGTTGCGCGATTATTTCGATTTGTGCATCCAAATGGTCGAAAACGGCCATCCAAGAGTGATCAGAAGCGACCATGAACTGGACAACTCCACCAGCGACGGCCTCAAATATCTGGCCCTGTGCGTCATCTACATTGCCTTATGCCGACTATTGTGTCCCGACAGGGAAGTTGTCCTGCATTGGCCCATAGACGAACTGGGTACGCTGCACGGAAACAACATACCCAGACTTTTCAGCATGCTCAATCAAAGCGGGATCATTATGCTTGCCGGCACCCCGGGCGAAAACCCCTCTGTGCTGCGCCAGTTCAGGCACCGCCAGATCATTGATTTTGAGACGGGTGTCAGGGTCATCGACGTGCCGGAATCCTCGCTCAGAGACCGGGCCATGGCGCGTCAAAACAGGCAGGTGGCGCAATGAACATGGCGGTTGACGGCAGCATTTTCGCTGAGTTGATTGAAAAGCTCCTGGCAGGCGATGTCGTCTGTGAAGTAACAGCCGAACAGCACTACAGGTACCTGAAGGACCCTGTCCATGAAGGAGACGTGGATGCATATCTTCGCCGTATCGGGCGCGTATTGCGTTCAACTCTGGACAAGTCGGGTTACTATGCTGCATACCGGGATTTGTCCGATGTGTCGGTCAAACGGAAAATAAGGCAGCAGTTCAGTGAAGCCGTAAACGATTTTGAACCTCTGATACGCTGGTTGCGTCTGGCCGTATCAGCAGAGAAGACAGGAACGCCGCTGCAGCCTGGCGACACACTGCGCGGGAGTGATCTCCTTAAAGCCGTAGAAAGCGCTCCTCAACTGGGCAGTGAACTGGAGCGTCTTTCCAGGACGGGCCTTTTCAAAAACAGCAGTACCGGACAAAAAAAACAGCTGGATGCAGTGCTGAATCGACTCTGTGATAAGGGATTCCTCATGGCCAAAGGAGCAAGCGGCTCTGTCTTCATCGCTACCGGCAAGTGGGCGCGCCTCTATGAAATGTTGCAATTTATCTCGGCGCATGAACAGCTTGACAGCGATGAGGATGCGCCCGAGCAGACGGAGTTGCCGGCATGATAGCCAGGGAAGAACTGAACAGCGCGTTACGGTTGCTGGTAAAGCACAAGGAATTGTTTATGAAGGCCCACCTGGAAAATGCCGGCTTGGTCGATGATACAGTGATAGACAGCAACACTGTCAAAGCATTGCTTGATGCAAGGTTGATCTGGCAACCGGGCGCTGATGAGGCCTTGCGGATTTCCCGCGAACTGACCGGACTTTTTGACAGGATACTTCGGGACCCCAGACGTTTGACACTGGACGCGGATATAGGCGGCGTTGTTAAAAATATTGAAGATAGTGTCAATGGATATAAACAGGCCTTCCGTTCAGGCCATCGCGATGATGCAACGCA
>JAPPLI010000055.1 GCA_028819495.1 Gammaproteobacteria bacterium
TATGTTCAAAGGAAAAAGTTCTTATTCCAAAGAGGAATTGATGGCCTGCGGTCGGGGTGAGTTGTTCGGGGAAGGCAATGCCCAGTTGCCGCTGCACAATATGTTGATGGTTGACCGGATAACGGAGATCAGCGATTGCGGGGGCAGGAAGGGTAAAGGATATGTGCTCGCCGAGCTGGATATTCATCCGCAACTATGGTTTTTCGATTGCCACTTCCAGGGCGACCCGGTCATGCCGGGCTGCCTGGGCCTCGATGCGATGTGGCAACTGGTCGGGTTTTACCTGGGCTGGACCGGCGCGCCGGGCCGCGGCCGGGCGCTGGGCGCGGGAAAAATCAAATTCTCCGGACAGGTTACCCCCGATTGCAAGCTGGTAAAATACGAGATTGATGTGAAAAAAGTCGTCTCCCGGAGCCTGGTAATGGGAGTCGCCGACGGCTGCATGTACGTCGATAACAGGGAGACCTATTCGGCGAAAGACCTGCGGGTGGGGTTATTCCAGGAATTGTGACAGTTTGAAGAAACTTTAGAATATGTTGAAACGTGTAGTCATTACCGGCCTCGGTATCAAATCCAGTATAGGAAACAGTCAGGCGGAAGTCCTCAACGCATTGAAAACGGCAGCGGGCGGCGTGGCCTATTCGCAGGAATATGCCGACCTGGGCTTCCGGTCCCACCTGTACGCCCCCATCAATCTTGACCTGGAAGCGCTGATCGGCCGGAAACAGAAGCGGTTTATGGGCGATGCCGCCGCTTATGCCCACCTGGCGATGCAGGAGGCGATCTCGGACGCAGACCTGGGCGAAGAATATACTTCCAATCCCCGCACCGGCCTGATCGTAGGCACCGGCGGCACCTCCACCGAGAACATGGTTGCCGCGGCGGACATATTGCGCAGCCGGGGCGCCCGCAAAGTCGGGCCGACCATGGTGCCCCGGGTCATGGCGAACACGGCCAGCGCCTGCCTGGCGGTGGCCTACAGGATCCAGGGAGTCAATTATTCAATTGCCTCCGCCTGCGCCACCAGCGCCCATTGCATAGGCAACGGTTACGAGCTGATCCAGTCCGGCAAGCAGGACATTATCTTTGCCGGCGGCGGCGATGAGATCCACTGGACCGGCACCCTGCTGTTCGACGCCATGGGCGCGCTGTCGTCAAAGTATAACGATGACCCGGCGAACGCGTCCCGGCCTTTCGACGCGGACCGGGACGGGTTCGTCATCTCCGGCGGCGGCGGTATCGTCGTGCTGGAGGAATATGAACACGCGCTGAAGCGGAACGCGAAGATCTACGCGGAGATCACCGGCTACGGCGCTACCTCGGACGGTTTCGACATGGTCAAGCCATCGGGCGAAGGCGCGGTGCGCTGCATGGAAATGGCGCTGGCAAACGTCACGGACCCGGTTGACTACATCAACGCCCATGCAACCAGCACGCCGGCAGGCGACACGGGCGAACTGGGCGCCATCCGGTCGGTGTTCAAGGACGGCATCCCGCCGGTCAGTTCGACCAAGGCCCTGTCAGGCCACGGCCTCGGCGCGGCGGGCGTCAACGAGGCCATCTTCAGCCTGCTGATGCTCAAGCACGATTTTGTCTGCAAGTCCGCGAATATCCGCAACCTGGACCCGGATGCGGAGGGCGTACCCATTGCGCTGGAGCGGATCGATAATGCGGGGCTGAGCACGGTGATGTCCAACAGCTTCGGGTTCGGTGGTACGAACGCGACCCTGGTGTTTTCAAAGGTTCAGTAGGATAGATGGGGTCAGAGTAAAAATTCTTCGAATTTCTTACTCTGACCCCTGAGCTTGGCGGGATAGACGGAACTCTCGGGGTCGGAGTAAGAATTTCGCCAGAAATTTTACTCTGACCCCTTTAATTCAAGAACTCAGGGATTAAGCTGCGCCAGGATGCGCAGCAGTTCTATGCGGGTCTCTTCCAGGCGCAGGCGGCTGTTCAGCAGTTCGTATTCGACGTCCAGGGCGTCCTGGCGGGCTTCGATGTGCTGTACGAAGGTGGCCCGGCCCACGTCGAGCTTGTCGCCGGTCAATTCCACCACCTCGTTCATGTCGGCGACCGCGGCATCGAATTCCTGCAGGGACAGGATCAAGCCCTGCAGCAGGTCCCAGTTGGAGCGCACGTCGATATCGACCATCTCCCGTTCCGCGGCCAGTTCACGGCGCGCGGTCTCCACCGCCAGCCTGGCCCCGCGCATCTGGGAGCGCTTGAGTCCGCCTTCATACACCGGCACCGACAGGTTGACGCCGCCGACGATGTCGCGGGTATCGATCTGCCCGAAGTGGCCGGCGCTGGCGTTCACCTCCAGGCTCAGGGTCGGCCAGAGTTCGGCCTTGCGGAAATCCAGTTCACCCTCCGCGGCCTCCAGGCGCATGCGCGCCCGCAGCAGGGAGGGGGACCAGTCCTCCGCCCGGTTCAGCGCGTATTCGAGATTAGCCGGGGTCGCCAGTTCCATGCCGGCCAGGGAGGTGGGCGCCAGGTCGTCATGATCAGAGCCCGTGAGCCGCGCCAACTGCGCCCGGGCCACCCGGTAACGGGAATGCGCCTCGATGCGCTGCGCCCTGGCCTGGTGCAGACGGCGCAGCACTTCGAACAACTCGGTGCGGTCCAGGGTGCCCAGTTCGATGCGGCTGCGCGCGGTACCCTCCAGGTCCCCCAGCAACTTCTCGAAATCGCGGCGGCTCTCGTAGATGCGTTCCCGGAACAACTGCTCGGAAAAGGCGCGGGCTACTTCGGCCAGGACTTCCTGGCGCGTTTGTTCAAGGGCGTATTCCGCCTCGGCGATCTCGGCCTCGGCGCGCCGCTGGCGGCCTGCCAGGCGGCCGAAGGTGTACAGGTTCTGGGCGAAATTCAGCCTGCCCCGGTATGACTCGCCTTCATAAACCTGTGTAAAGCGCGCCTCGCTGCGATTATGGCTGTACCCGCCGATGCCCGACACCGTGAGCGAGGGGCGCCGCATGCTGTTGGCTTCCGTCAGGCGCTCGCGCGCCTCGGCAACGCGGTTCTGCGCAGCGTGTATGCGGGCATCGCGCTCCACCGTGTCCAGGAATGCCTGGGAGAGGGAGTAGGAATCCGCGCTGTCGGCAGCCGTGGCGAGATGGGCGATGAAGAGTGGCAGGAAGAGTAGGCAAAGTGTCGCCCACATATTCGTCATGCCGGACTTGTTCCGGCATCCAGTAATAGAAAGGGTCGCCCCTTGGGCGACACAGTATTTCACTGGATTCCCGCCTTCGCGGGACAAATCGGCAGGACAGCCGATTTGCACGGCGATAGCCGCCCGTAGGGTTGCATCCAGGGAAGGATGCAATGAGTGACGACGGGGGCCGATCATTCTTCAACCATGGCCTTGTCCAGCATGTCGGTCAGGGGCTGGGTCAGGTACGACAAGGCGGTGCGGTCGCCGCCGGTGAACATGATGTCGACCGGCATGCCCGGGCCGATGGTGACATCGCCCATCTTCGCCATCTCTTCCTCGGGCACCACGATGCGGGCGATGTAGTAGGCCGTGCCGGCCTCCTGGTCGCTGAAGGCGTCCGCCGAGACGCGCTCGACCTTGCCTTCCACCTGCGGCGTGGTGCGCCAACTGAAGGCGGAAAAGCGCAGCCGGGCGGTCTGGCCGGGATACACGTTATCGACGTCGAGGGGGCGCACCTGCCCCTCCACCATGAGCCGGTCCTCGCTGGGGACGATGTTCATGATGGGGTTGCCCGGCGGGATCACCCCGCCCAGGGTATGCACCGACAGGCCGATGACCTTGCCGTCCTGGGGCGCGACGATGGTGGTGCGGTCCAGCACGTCCGACACCGCGTTGATGCGCTCGCGGGTCTCGAACCACTGCTGCTGCGCTGCGGCGATCTGGTCGGACGCCTCCGTCACCCAGCCGTTCTCGATCTGGAGGATCTCCTGGCGGGTCTCGCCGATCTTCACCCGGGTCGCGGCGATGTCCGCGACAATGCTGCCGAGCCTGCCGACGTTCTGTTCGTATTCACGCTGCCGGCCGATGAGCACGCCCTCGTCCACCAGTTGCTGTTCCTTCAGGGCAACCAGGCTTTCCAGGTCCTGCTCGATCAGGCCCTGCTCGCGCAGCAGCGCCCCCCGGCTCGCGTCCTGGCCGCGCACCTGTTCCTCAAGCTGGCTGATACGGTGGCGCAGGATCTCGATCTGGCCGTGGTACTGGCGGCGCCGCACCTCGAACAGGTTCTGCTGCTCGGTGAGGATTTTCTCGATCACCGGGTCATCGCGCAGCGCCAGCAGTTCGCCGGAGAAAGTTATTTCCTCCTGCAACAGGCGCTCGGCATTGAGCCGGTCGATCTCCGCGAGCCGGCCGTAATAGCGGCTTTCCAGGAGTTCGAGCTGGGCGCGGTTCTGGGTCTCGCTCAATTCGATGAGGACGTCGCCGGCCTTGACCTCGCTGCCCTCGCGCACGTACAGTTTCTCCACGATGCCGCCTTCCAGGTGCTGGATGGTCTTGTGTTCCGTGTCCACCACCACCGTGCCCATGGCGACCACGCCCTCGGTCAGCGGCGCCAGCGTGGACCAGGCGAGGAACCCGCCCAGGGCAATGACGATGACGATGATGCCCCGGCGCATTACCACGTCGCGGGACATCAGGGCCTGTAGTTCCTTCTTCTCGTCCGCAGCGTCCTGGGACAGGCCGACTTCATCCTCCTTCGGCCCGCGCAGCAGGGAAGCGGCGTAGCCGTACAGGCGCTGCAGCCAGTCGGTTACCGTACCGAGCGCCAGGTTAACAGGTGATTGTTTTGCTTCTGTTGCCATTGTTTGTTTCTTGGATATGTGGGGTCAGAGTAAAAATTCTTCGAATTTCTTACTCTGACCCCTGTGCTTCACGGATAGACAGGACTCGCGGGGTCGGAGTAAGAATTTCGTTAGAAATTTTACTCTGACCCCAGGTATATCCAGGCAAATCCAGGTATTTCAACTATTGTGCCTGCGCTGTCTTCTCGGCGGCGGCCGGGGCCGGGCGCATGAAGCGCTTCAGGACTTCTTCGCGGGGGCCGCTCTCCAGCAGGACGCCTTCCTTCAGGACCAGTACGTTTTTGACCATCTGCAGCAGGCGGAAGTTGTGGGTCACAATCAGGGTTGTGACGCCGCGCTTGGACAAGGCAAGCAAGGTATTCCTGAGCGCCATCTCGCCGTCCGTGTCCAGGTTCGCGTCCGGTTCATCCAGTATTATCAGCGCCGGGTCGCCGTACAAGGCCCGGGCCAGGGCCACGCGCTGGCGCTGCCCAGCGGACAGGTTGGCGCCGCCCGCGGCGATGGGCGTATTGTAGTTCTCCGGCAGGCGCATGACCATGTCGTGGCAATTCGACTGCTGCGCAGCGGCGAGCACCGCGTCGTTGTCCGGTTCGGACAGGCGGGCGATGTTCTCGGCAACCGTGCCCTCGAACAGTTCCACCTCCTGGGGCAGGTAGCCCACGTGGCGGAAGCGGCTCTCGGACGGCCAATCGCCGATGGCGGCCCCGTCCAGGCGCACCACCCCGCCCTGCGGGCTCCACACACCCACCATCAGGCGGGCCAGGGTGCTCTTGCCGCTGCCGCTGGGGCCGATGAGCCCGGTGGAAGAACCCGGTTCCAGGGTGAATTGCACGCGCTTCAATGTCAGCTTGGTCGTTCCGGGGGGCGCGGCAGACACGCCCTCCACTTCCAGTTTGCCGGTGGGCCGGGGCAGGCTCGTGGCGCCCCCGTGCCGTTCCGGCGGCGCGTTCGTGAGCAGGTTATTGAGGCGGCGCCAGGACTGGCGGGCGGACATGAACCCGCGCCAGGCCGATATGCCCTGCTCGATGGGGGCCAAGGCGCGGCCCAGGATAATGGAGGCGGCGATCATCATGCCCGGCGTGATCTGCTGCTTGAGCACCAGCCAGGCGCCCATGCCGAGGATGCCCACCTGCACGATCTGGCGGCCGGACTTGGACGCGGCCAGCAGCATGCTGATGCGGGAGCCGCCGCGGGCCTGGAACGCGACGCCGCGGTCGTGCTTGTCGCGCCAGCGGCGGCGGAAACCGTCGAACATGCCCATCGCCTCCAGTACGTCCGCATGGCGCAGGCTGCTCTCGACGAAACGGTGGGATTCGGCGGTGTGCTCGGAGGCATTGCGCAAGGGTCCGCGCGAGGTCCATTCCGTCAACAGGGCAATGAACAGGATCAGCAACGCGGCGAAGGTCGCAAAGAAACCCAGCCAGGGATGGATGATGAAGATGGCGGCGATGAATACCGGCGCCCAGGGGGCGTCGAAGAAAGCAATCGCGGGCGGGCTGGAGATGAACTGGCGCACCGTATCCAGGTCGCGCACCGGCTGGTTGGCGCTCTGCCGGAAGCGCTGCAGGCTGCCGCGGAACACGCCGGACAGGACGTCGTCCAGCACTTCGTAGTTCAGGAACAGGGCGATACGCGCCATCAGGCGCTGGCGCACCCAGTCCAGCATGCCGAAGCAGGCCAGCAGGAACACCGCGACCACGGTCAGCACGATCAAGGTCTCGTAACTGGCGCTGGTCAGCACCCGGTCGTACATCTGCAGCATATAGACCGGCGCCACCAGCATCAGTATGTTGGCCATGGCGCTGAACAGGGTTACGCCCGTGAATCCCTTGCGGCAACGGCGCAACGCCGCCTGTAATCGGGTTTCCTCTGCCGGGCCTGAGTTTCCAGGAAGTCTTAGTTGCATATGAAGTTACAGGTTGCCACCTGGTCTGGGGTGGTTAGTGATATTCCGATGTTAACGGAATAATATACGATATTTTCGTGGATATTGAAAGGACGGGATCAATAGCGGGTGTGACTGAAAGTGTGGTCAA
>JAPPLI010000215.1 GCA_028819495.1 Gammaproteobacteria bacterium
GGCAGTATGACGCACAAACCGCCCGCTGTCCAGTTATAATGATAACTGCATCAGGTCAACCACTTGGATGCGACTTTAAGATGGCCCTGGGGTGCAGGGGAGACAGATCAAAGGTTGAGGCCAGGAGGCCTGCACCAGGAAAACCCGTCCTACGACACCGGCACGTACTCCTTCGGTTTCTCCGAGCCTTCGCCGAAGAAATATTTTTCCATTTCCTCTTCCAGGAACTTGCGCGCCTTGGGTTCGAAGGGGGTCAGGCGGTATTCGTTGATCAGCATGGTCTGGTGTTGCAGCCACATCTGCCAGGCTTCCTTCGATACGTTTTCATAGATGCGTCTGCCCAGGTCGCCGGGGTAAGGCGGAGCGGGCAGGCCTTCCGCTTCCCGGTTCAGTTTTATGCAGTTGACCGTATGTGCCATGATGTCTTTTCTCCTGATATAAGGGTAACCCCCGATTTGCCAATTCTGTCATACCTGCTTTAACAACGCCTTCACCGGGGCGGCCATGCCTATTTCCTGGCCGTGTCCGGGGGCGTACCAGAGGTAGGTTTCATTATCCCGTATTGTATCGGCCTTGTCCCGGATTACGGCTTTGACCGGGGTAATGTCGAGGTGGTAGTGGCTGAAGCTGTGGCGGATTTGCGGCAGGGTGGTGAGATCTTCGGACACCAGGACCGCGCGGGTCTCTATCCAGTCGGCCAGTTCAGTGCCGGAGCGGTATTCCGGGACGCTCCACAATCCGCCCCAGATACCGGCCGGGGGGCGTTTTTCCAGCAGGATTTCGCCCTGCTCGTTCCGCAGCAGGGCGAATACCACCTTGCGCACCGGCAGGGTATTCCTGGTTTTCCCGGTCGGCAATTGTTGTTGTTCGCCGTGGCGCAACGCATGGCAGCCTGGTGCCAGGGGGCAATCTGCGCAGCGCGGCCCGGTGCGGGTGCAGACGGTGGCGCCCAGGTCCATGATGGCCTGGGTGTAGGCAGCCGTTTCCTGTTGCGGCGTCTCCTGTTCCGCCAGTTCCCACAGGCGCCTTTCCACCTCCCCGCGGCCCGGCCACCCGTAAATCCCGTAGAAACGCGCCAGCACCCGTTTTACGTTGCCATCGAGAATGGGAGCGCCGCGGCCATGCCCCAAGGTCAGTATTGCCCCCGCGGTGGAACGCCCGATGCCGGGTAACCCCATTAACGCGTGCAGGTCAGCGGGCAGTTGGCTGTCAAAATCCCGGACGATTATTTGCGCGGCACGGTGCAGGTTCCTCGCCCTGGCGTAATACCCCAGCCCGGTCCAGAGGTGTAACACCTGGTCCAGGGGGGCTTCAGCCAGTGCGCGCGCGTCGGGGAACCGTTCGACGAAGCGGAGGAAATAAGGTATGACGGTTTTCACCTGGGTCTGCTGAAGCATGATTTCGGACACCCAGACGCGGTAGGGGTTCGCGTTCTGCTGCCAGGGCAGGTCATGCCGGCCATAGCGTTTGAACCAGGGCAACAGGGCAATGGCGAGTTCAGGCATCAGTCTTCAGTGGGCCAGGAATTCAGGGGTCAGAGTAAAAATTCTTTCAGAATTTCTTACTCTGACCCCATATATCCGTCTTTTGCAAGGCTTTCCATCGTGAGTATGCTTGTCTTCGCCTCCTTGATCATCTTGCGTTTCAGGATAAACGGCCCGATGCCGGGAGGCACCCAGAAATCCGGCTGGAGATTGAAGCCGTAGACGATTTCAGAACGGTCCGGACCGAGGGGCTTGACGTGCCATTCAGCCCTGCCGGATATGAAATCACTCTGTTCCGGCACCATGACCGCCACGAGCCTGCCTTCGGGGAACTGTTCCACGTCTTCGACCATGATGACCCGGAAACAGAAGAAGACGATGCAGGTCTTGACCACGAGGCGGCGCCGGGTGGTGTCTTCAGGCGCGCCCGGTACAAGACCCGATTCAATCATCACTGCGCTGAGCTGGTGGAAGTTTTCGTGGTCCGTTAAAAGCGCCACCAGGTCTTCCTGCCCGGCATCCACCTCCATGGTGAGGTTCAGCCGGTAAACCTTGCCTTCATGTTCGGCTTTGGCGTACTTTATTTCGCCGGCGCTTGACAGGGTACTGAAACAGGCCAGGGATAGTATAAAAAGTAGCCGCATCGGATTTTTGGGGTCAGAGTAAAATTTATCGGGTTTATATTTTAACCACACTTCTCAAATAATTTTACTCTGACCCCGTATATTTGATGAATCAGTTCTTCTTGAAAATACCCCTCAATCCTTCCTTCAGTCCCTTTTTCAGTAACTCCTGCAAGGGATCGATTCCGGATTCTTCTTCCGTTTCCTGCTCATTCTCCGACTCTTCAGGCGTTTGTGCGCCGGGGAGCTTCAGGTCGAAAACGTCAAGGACCTGCTCCACCAGCGATCCTGCCAGTATGTCTTCCCAGGCCAGCCTTATTTTCGGATCATCCAGGGCGCCGTCAACAATCAGAGGTAATGCCAGGCCTTCCAGATCGGCCAGTTCCCTGCCGCCGGCGCCCTTTGCGGTATTGACGACAGTCGCCACGGCCCGGTAATCGATGGTGTCGGTGTGCAGGTCCGCCAGCACGCCCCCGCCCTGCAGGCGGAATGCCGGGGCTTTCATCTCCAGGTCATCCATGCGGATAATGCCGTTTCTTGCCACGGGATTGCCGGTAAACTCGGTAAAATCGGTAGCCGCGCTATCCTCCACGTCAATGATTTGACCTTTTTTGAACTGCTTCCACTGGCGCAATGCCCGGCCCAGGTTGAAACCGGTAATGGCGCCCTCGGTGAAACTCAGGCTCATGGGGCCGCCCAGGCTGCGTTTCATGGCGGCAGCGCTGTCACCCTGTGCGGTCAGCGCGGCAGTGAAGTTCCCCTTGCCGCGCAGGCGCGCCTTGCCCGTCATGTCCATGAGCATAGGTTCGGCCTGAATGCCCGTCAGGTTTGAGTTGAGCATGAGTCTCGGCATTTCGGAGTTGACATCCACCGTAATGTCGGCGGACAGGCGGCCTTCATACAGTGCAGCCGTTACCGGGTACGCCCGCAACACGCCGTCCCTTGCATTCAGGCGCATCCTGAAACCGTCCAGGCGCGCCTTTGAAACGATCAACCGATCTACGCTCAGGTCGCCGTCCAGGTTGGTGACGGCCAGGGCGGCAATGGGCAGTGCCGCGGCCTCGCCACCTGTCTGCCTCGCCCGGGAGTCCGGCGCCAGGTAACGATCCAGGTCGATCTGATCCACGGCCAGATCGAACTGCACTCCGTCAGTGGCGTATGTAATAACGCCGGACACGGTCGCGTCCAGCGCCGGCTTGTCGCTGCTGACATGGAAACCCAGGCTGATGTCAACCGGTTCGCCGTATTTCAGCTCCGCAGTCGATACATCGATACCGGAAAACTCGTAGCGCGCCACTGCCTGCCGGTCCTCCAAGGTAACCCTGGCGTCTTCGATGTCCACGCCGCCCAGGGCAACAGCGGCCAGGGGCAGCATTGGCTTGTCTCTCTCCCCGGCCTCCCCGTCGAACGCATCCCAGTTGGCAATACCCTGCTCATTGCGGACCAGGTTGACGACCGCACCCCTGGCGGCGACCGTGTCCACTTCGTATTCCTCCCGCAACAGGGGCAGGGATTTCACCCGCAGCTTGAGGTAATCCAGGTAGACGAACGGCTCGGCGCCGAACTCTTCGGTATCGGCGATACTGACATTGGCGGCTTCCACGCCCAGCCAGGGATAGAGCGTGAAGGCGATGGGGCCGTCCAGGGAGATTTCACGCCCCGTCTCCTTGTGGAACCTGGCTTCTATCCAGTCCTTGTGCTCGTTAGGATCGATTTTCGTGACCAGGATCACCAAGGCAGCCAGCGCGACAACGCCGAGGCCGGCCAGCCACAACAGGAGTTTGATTAAAGCCTTCAGTAAACCCATGGAACCAGCGCCTCCATTGACGATTTGCCGTGTAACTCCCGGGGACAGACACATTCTGTCCCCAACGATACGGGCCAGTCCTATTCGCCGGTGAGCGCCTCCAGGTAACTGCACGCGCCGGCAACGGCTGCGCGCACCCGGGCGGGCGCGGTCCCGCCCGCATGATCCCGGGCGGCGACGGAACCCTGCAACGTCAGGAAGTCGTACACGTCGGCTTCGATCCCCTCGTGGAACTGTTGCAACTCCGGGAGTTTCAGTTGTTCCAGGTCGCTGCCCTGCTGGATGGCATACTTCACGACCTTGCCGACGATAGTGTGGGCGTCCCGGAACGCCACCCCTTTCATCACCAGGTAATCCGCCAGGTCGGTGGCGGTCAGGTAGCCCTTCTTTGCGGCTGCGAGCATAGCCTCGCGCTTGACCTCTATCGAGGGAAGCAGCTTGAGATACGCCTCAAGACACTGCTTCAGCGTATCCACCGCGTCGAACAGGCACTCCTTGTCCTCCTGGTTGTCCCGGTTGTAAGCCAGCGGCTGCCCTTTCATGACGGTCAGCATGGCCGTCAGGTCGCCGTACACCCGGCCGGTCTTGCCGCGCACCAGTTCCGCCACGTCCGGGTTCTTCTTCTGCGGCATGATGGAAGAGCCGGTACAGAATGCATCGTCGATGTCGATGAAGCCGAAAGCCGGCGACAGCCACAGGACCAGTTCCTCGGAAAACCGGGACAGGTGCAGCATGACCAGCGCGGCAGCGGCACAGAACTCGATGATGAAGTCCCGGTCGCTCACCGCGTCCAGCGAATTGTCCGCCACCACGGGAAACCCAAGCAGCTCCGCGGTCACAGACCGGTCAATGGGGAAGCGCGTGCCGGCCAGCGCCGCGGCCCCAAGCGGCAGCACGTCGATCCGTTCCAGGCAGTTTCCGAGGCGTTGCTCATCCCGCTTCAGCATTTCATACCAGGCCAGCATGTGGTGGCCGAAGGTGATCGGCTGCGCCCCCTGCAGGTGGGTATATCCCGGCATCACGGTATCGGCTTCCTGCTCCGCCAGCGCCACCAGCGCCTGCATGGCCTGTACCAGCAATGACCTGGTGGTTTCCGTTTCGGCGCGCAGGTACAGGCGCAGGTCCGTGGCGACCTGGTCATTGCGCGAACGCCCGGTATGCACTTTTTTGCCGACCTCGCCGATGCGTTCCACCAGCGCCGCCTCGATGTTCATATGCACATCTTCCAGTCCCTGCCTCCAGGTGAATCTCCCCGTTACGATATCGGCCAGGATGGCGTTCAACCCGCTGCAGATCCGCCCGGACTCATCCTCCGTCAACACGCCGACGCGCGCCAGCATCTCCACGTGGGCGATAGACCCCTGGATATCATAGGGCGCAAGCCGCCGATCGAAAGACACGGATTCGGTAAACTCCTCCACGAACCGATCCGTGGCCTCGGCAAAGCGGCCGGCCCAGGGCTTGGATATGCTTTTTTCGGTTGCCATCGGCGAAAACAAGGTTATCTGTCAAGCAGACAGTATAACGCAGGAGCGCCGAAAGATGCGGGGGTCAGAGTAAAATTTCTGCCGAAATTCTTACTCCAACCCCTGTAATTTTACCTGGATATCCCGGGGTCAGAGTAAGAAATTCGAAGAATTTTTACTCTGACCCCATATATCCGGATCCTGGAGATCCCCAGGTATCACCAATAGCGTCGTAAAGAAACAGCGGCTTCAATTCCCCGGCCTTGACGACACAGATCTCCGTCAACCGTCTTACCCCGCCGGCTTCCAGGTAATCCATGTGCAGAAACAGGTCCAGGTTGTGTAAATATTCAACTTCGATCACCTTGAACGGTAACGTCGATCGGCCCATAGTCAGGCTGACAAGGCGCTTGAGCGCCGCCCCCGCGTCATTCGCGTGCAGGGTGGTGTAGACGCCGCGGTGGCCCGTATTCAGGGCCTGGAAGAACACTTCGGCAGCATCCGGCTCCCTGATCTCGCCGACGATGATCCGGTCGGGTCTCTGGCGCAGGGAAGTCGCCAGAAGTGACGCCAGGGTCAGTGAAGGCGTGTCCTCGGATTCATGTCTCTGCGCCTCCATCTGTATGACATTGGGGGCATTGAGCTTGATCTCGGCCACGTCTTCACAGACCACGATCCGCTCACGCTGCGGAATGGCAAAGGACAAGGCATTCAGCAGGGTAGTCTTGCCGCTGTTGGTGGCGCCGGAGACCAGGAGGTTGTCGCCGCGCGTTACGGCTTCCAGCAACAGTTCCTTTATTGCCGTATTGATGGTTCCGCCCTGTTCCAGGCGTTCCAGGTCCAGGCCGCGGCGCCGGTGCAGGCGGATCGACAATGTACAACCGATGGGCGTGGCCGCGGGCAGGGTCGCGCACACCCGGCTGCCGTCGGGCAGGCGGGCATTGATGATCGGCGTTTTTACCGGGTCGAAGTATTGCGCCAGGGCGTTGGCAATCTGCTCGATCAGGGTGGCGACCGCGGCATCATCGGCGAAGGCCAGCACGGTTTTATACATGCCCCGCTCCAGGTCATCCGCCCAGATGTCGTCGTAACGGTTGACCATGATATTGGTCACCCGGTCGTCGTCCAGCAGGGACTGTATGGGGGAGAGGTAGAACTTGACCAGTTCCCAGTCGGCGCCGGTCAACGCGGTGAGCATGATTGTCCTTTATTCATTTCCGTACCTGTTCCAAAGTAAGATTTTCGGGGTCAGAGTAA
>JAPPLI010000197.1 GCA_028819495.1 Gammaproteobacteria bacterium
GCAAGTAAAACACGAAAATATAAAGATGGCAACTTAATTTAGGACAGTGTCCTTATCAATACGATCAGGGGCATCCTTTTCCAGTGGAATCTCAAATTTTCCGTATACCTTGAAATGCATTACCACCTCCGGGATTTTGTAACAGATATTAGCACAAAACAGCAAAGGCCTGTTTGTCTGGTTGCGATCTGATATCCGGGAACTGGGTGTATGTCTGGACTTGTTAATCCTGAAGGAACCACTTATATGGATATTGCCATCGTAGTCGCGTGATATCGTACAGATTCTATTATTTGGAGTACCGGAATAGAATTCATCGGGATCCTGGGGTCAGAGTAAAAATTCTTCGAATTTCTTACTCTGACCCCTGAACTTCTCTGGTCCCGGATATCTTTATAGTTCGCTCAACGCCTTGATGACCAGCCAGCCGCCGGCCAGGCCGAGCAGTGTGGGTAGCAGGGGGAAGCCGCTGATCAGCCAGGAGGCGGGGCCGAACAGGTAGACTACCAGCGCAGCCAGTACCAGGGCGCTTCCCACGATCGCATGTATATTGTTCCTGTTATTCCTGCGTATTTCCCTGCGGAGTTCGTCGATCTCGCCTGACTTCAGCTCAACCTGGAACCTGCCGTCCTGCAGGCGGTCGACCAGTTCCATGACCTTGTGAGGGAACTGGGGCAGGCGGTTGACCCAGTAGGGAACGCTGTCCCTGGTCCCCTTCACCAGCGCCCGCAGGCCTACGCGGCTGTCCATCCAACGCTGCATGATGGGTTTCGCCGTGGCCCACAGGTCCAGGTCGGGGTGGAGCTGGCGGCCCAGCCCTTCGATGTTGACCAGGGTCTTCTGCAGCAGCAGCAGTTGCGGCAGGATCACCATGTTGAACTGGCGCGCGGTCTGGAACAGCCGCAACAGCAGGGTGCCGATCGACATCTCCCTGATGGGTCGGTCAAACATGGGCTCGCAGACTGTGCGAATGGCGAACTCGAACTCATCCACCCGGGTGCCGGGCGGGACCCAGCCCGATTCGATATGCAGTTCGGCAACCCGGCGGTAGTCGCGGTTCAGAAATGCCAGGAAATTGTCAGCCAGGTAGCGCTGGTCGTATTCACTGAGGGAACTCATGATGCCGAAATCCACCATCATGATGCGCGCACGGCCTTCCGGGCCCGGTTGGACAAAGATATTGCCGGGGTGCATGTCCGCGTGGAAAAAACTGTCCCGGAACACCTGGGTGAAAAAAATCTCCACCCCGCGTTCAGCCAGCCATTTCAGGTCCACCCCCGCCTGCTCCAGCGCCGCCGTGTCGTTGACGGGGATACCGGATACGCGTTCCATCACCATCACGTCCCGGCTCGTCAACTCCCACAAGACCTCGGGGACGTAAAGCACATCGGAGTCGGAAAAATTGCGGCGCAACTGGGAGGCCGACGCCGCTTCCCTCATCAAATCGAGTTCGTTAAACAGCGTTTTTTCGAATTCATCCACTACCGAGGAGGGTCTCAGTCGTCTTGCGTCCCGGGAATAGCGTTCCAGGGTCTCGGCGAGAATATTGATGATGCCCAGGTCCCGGCTGATTACCTTTTTTATCTCGGGGCGGATTACCTTGACGATCATCTCCCGGCCATCCTGCATCGTGGCGGCGTGCACCTGCGCCACTGAGGCGGATGCCAGCGGGGTTTCGTCAAAATCCCGGAACAGGTCCCCTATCTTTTTTCCCAGTGAGCGTTCTATGATCTCCCTGGCCAGGCTGCCGGGGAACGGCGGCACCTTGTCCTGCAGCTTCGCCAGTTCCAGGGCGACGTCGTCCGGCAGCATATCGCGCCGGGTCGACAGCAACTGGCCGAACTTGACGTAAATGGGACCGAGGTCTTCCAGGGCCAGGCGCAGCCTGACCCCCCTGGATCCATCCACCTTACGGAACCAGTTCCAGGGCAGCAGGCGCTGCAACCACCTGACCGAGCGAAACAGGTGCAGCGTGAAGACCAGTTCATCCAGACCGTGTTTTACGAGCACGCGCTGGATGGTCAGCAGTCTGAATATTTGTCCTATGGTTAGCATTGTGTGAATTATGGGGTCAGAGTAAAAATTCTTCGAATTTCTTACTCTGACCCCGTAATTTTTGTAATTCTGCGAATTTCTTACTCTGACCCCGCAACCTGAAGTTTATACACTCTTTGTTTGAGGCGTTCCAGGTCGTCTCGTAACTCGTCCACCGAGTAATTGAAGCGTTCGATTTCGTCGCGTTCCGGTAGTATTTCCTTTTCGTACAGCGCGTATTCGCTGAGGTCCAGTTCGAGTTTGTTTTTCAACTGGCGCAGGAAATCGGCGCTCATGCGCGCGACGTTGGCCACTTTGCGCGCCGGGGCATCGCCGAGCAGACGCGCGGCCTGCTCCTCGAAATCGATATCGAACCTGCGCATCAGACGTTGGAAATCCTGCGCCAGGCCCAGGTCTCCCCTTATTTCCAGGTTCCCGGCGACGGCCGGCCGGCCTTCCCCGGATGAGCGCAGGTAGACCAGCAGGTTGAGCGGCGTACTCCGGATCAGGACGTCCGCGTCTCCCGCGTGATCCGTTTCGATGCGTATGCCGCGTTCTTCAATGAGCAGGTTTATGGCCGGTTGCGCGGTATTGAGCAGTTCAACCTGTATGACCTTGCCCGCCAGGGCGGTCAGTTCGTCCAGGGTTTCAGGGTCCTGGTGTAGCAGGTTGTTCAGCAAGTGTTCAAGAGATTTCATGATTTGTCTGGATTGATGGGGTCAGAGTAAAAATTCTGCGAATTTCTTACTCTGACCCCGGAGTCTTTATCATAGCTTGTAGCCCTGGTGCAGGGCGACGATGCCGCCGCTCAGGTTCAGGTAGACGACGCGGGAAAAACCGGCCTCCTCCAGCATTGTTTTCAGCCCGTCCTGGTCCGGGTGCATCCTGATCGACTCGACCAGGTAGCGGTAGCTGTCCGGGTCCTGCAGCACCAGTTTCCCCATGGCAGGGATGGCATGGAACGAATAGCTGTCATAAATCCGTCTCAACAGGCCGGAAGTTACCCTGGAGAATTCAAGGACAAGAACCCGGCCGCCATATTTCAGCCCGGCGTGTATGGCGCGCAGCGCTGCGGGCTTGTCTGTCATATTGCGCAGGCCGAAGGCGAGAGTGGCGCATTCGAAACTGTTTTCGGCAAACGGCAGCCGTTCCGCATCGGCCCGCACATAGTGTACGTCGTTCACCAGTCCCCTGTCCGCGAGCTTGTCCCTGCCGGATTTCAGCATGGCCTCGTTGATATCGCAGGAGACGACTTCACAACCCGTCCGGCTCAGCAGAGCGGCCAGGTCGCCTGTCCCGGATGCGACATCCAGCACCCGGGAGCCGGGCTGCAGGCTGGAGAGGTGGACACACAGGCGTTTCCAGTACCGGTGTATGCCGAAGGACATCAGGTCATTCATCAGGTCATAGCGGGAGGCGACCGAACTGAAGACTTCGTCCACGCGTCGGGCTTTTTCTTCCCGGGGAACTTTCCTGAATCCGAAATCTACCGACTCGTTCATTGGATTGGGGGGATCAGAGTAAAAATTCTGGCGAATTTCTTACTCTGACCCCGATAGTCCGTCGGCACCAGCGCCAGGGGTCAGAGTAAGAAATTCGGAGAATTTTTACTCTGACCCCATATATCATATCGATTGTCTGGGTCATTGGATCTGGCGTGTATAGCCGGCTTTTTCCAGTGCAGACAGGTATGACTGCCAGTGTCGTTCCTGGTTTTCACCCAGTTGATACAGGTAATCCCAGGTATAGATGCCGGAACTGTGCCCGTCGTCAAAGCACAGTTTCAGCGCGTAACTGCCGACCGGCTCCACCGTATCGATGTTCACGTTTTCCTTGCCAGTCTGCAAAATCTCCTGGCCGGGTCCATGCCCGCGTACTTCGGCAGAGGGCGAATAAACCCGCAGCAGCTCGCAACCCAGGCTGAAGATTTTCCCATCCGCATATTCCAGCACCAGGCAACGCGATTTTTTCTTCAGGCTGACGGATACCGGCCTGATGGCTGGCGATTTATTTGCTGCGGTCATTTGTTTGAATTATGGGGTCAGAGTAAGAATTTCGCCAGAAATTTTACTCTGACCCCTGCATTTCGGGGTAGATGGGGTCAGAGTAATGTCTTCGAATTTCTTACTCTGACCCCACGTATTAAAGAATATACCGGGTCAGGTCCTCGTCCTTGATCAGGTCTTCGAGGTGGTCGTCGACGTATCCGGCGTCTATTCTTATGGTTTTTTCTCCTTCGTCGGGCGCCTCGAAAGACAGGGTTTCCAGCAGGCGCTCCATAACCGTGTGCAGGCGCCGGGCGCCGATATTTTCCGTGGACTCGTTGACCTGCCAGGCGATTTCGGCAATTCGCGCGATGCCGTCCCCGGAAAATGACAGTTCAACCTGTTCGGTCTTCATGAGCGCCGAGTACTGCTGTGTCAGTGAGGCGTCGGGCTCGACCAGGATACGGCTGAACTCGTCCACGCCCAGGGCATCGAGTTCCACCCGTATCGGCAACCTGCCCTGCAGTTCGGGGATCAGGTCGGATGGTTTGGAAAAATGGAACGCGCCGGAGGCGATGAACAGGATGTGGTCCGTTTTCACCATGCCGTAGCGGGTCGTCACCGTGGAGCCTTCCACCAGCGGCAGCAGGTCGCGCTGCACGCCTTCCCTGGATACATCCGCGCCGCTTACCTCGGCGCGGCGCGTCACCTTGTCAATCTCATCCAGGAATACCAGGCCGTTCTGTTCCACGTTCTCCAGGGCCCTGACCTTGATCTCATCCTCGTTCACCATTTTTGCAGCTTCTTCTTCCGCCAGGATTTTGAGCGCCTCCCTGATCCGCAATTTTCTGGTGCGCTTTTTTTCATTGCCCATGCTCTGGAACAGCCCCTGCAACTGGCTGGTCATCTCCTCCATACCCGGCGGCGCCATGATTTCCACACCGAGGGCCGGCATGCTGATTTCTATCTCGATCTCCTTGTCATTCAATTCACCGCTGGTCAACAGTGTACGGAACCTCTCCCTGGTCGTGCTGCCCTGTTCTTCCTCGGAACCCATTCTGGCGGGAGGCAGAAGTATATCCAGCACCCGGTTTTCTGCGGCTTGTTCGGCCCGGTCCCGCACTTTTTCCATCTCTTCCTCCCGGGTCATTTTAACGGCGACATCGGCCAGGTCGCGCACAATGGATTCGACATCCCTGCCGACATAACCCACTTCGGTAAACTTGGTTGCCTCGACCTTGATAAAAGGCGCGTTCGCCAATTTGGCCAGGCGCCGCGCGATCTCCGTCTTTCCCACACCCGTAGGACCTATCATCAGGATATTCTTGGGCGTGATCTCGTTTCTCAATTCTTCGCTGACCTGGGCGCGCCGCCAGCGGTTGCGCAACGCAATCGCCACCGCCCGCTTTGCCGCGTCCTGGCCGATAATATGTTTATCCAGTTCGGCGACGATCTGTTTCGGCGTCAGTGCTTCCATTATTTCCTCGCTCCTTCGGAAGGTAGTTCTTCCAGGGTGATGTTACGGTTCGTATAAATGCAGATGTCCGCGGCAATGTGCAGGGCTTTTTCAACGATCGCGTGCGCGTCCAGTTCCGTGTTTTCCAGCAGCGCCAACGCCGCGGCCTTGGCATAAGCCCCCCCGGAACCGATAGCCATGATGCCGGTTTCAGGTTCTATCACGTCACCGTTGCCTGAGATCAGGAGCGAATTGGATTTGTCGGCAACGCACAACATGGCCTCCAGCCGTCTCAACATCCGGTCGGTACGCCAGTCCTTGGCCAGTTCGACAGCGGAACGCACCAGCTGGCCCTGGTGGGATTCCAGCTTGGCCTCGAAGCGCTCGAACAGGGTGAACGCATCCGCAGTCCCGCCGGCAAATCCTGCCATGACCTGTTCGCGGTACAGCTTCCTGATCTTGCTGGCATTGCCTTTCATTACGGTATCACCGAGGGATACCTGGCCGTCTCCGCCAACAACCACTTTGTTACCCCGCCGCACCGACAGGATCGTTGTTCCTCTGAATTGTTCCAATCGCTCTCTCCAGGTTACAAACACGGCATTTTATCGATATATGGGGTCAGAGTAAAAATTCTGACGAATTTCTTACTCTGATCCCGGACTTCGGCCGGACTTGAGGGGTCAGGGACCAGGGGTCAGTGTAAGAAATTCGAAGAATTTTTACACTGACCCCATGCATCCCAGGTTTTTGAAAACCCGCTGCGCCGCTTGTTTCAGTTCTCCGCTTATGGAGTCAACATCGGTTCCGGTTACCATAACGGTCAGCACCGGATGGCCCTGTTTGATTTCCGCGCCCCGGGCCGGGACATCCGCTATGGAGAACCCTTCCTGCGCGAACTCCCTGAAAACCAGGTCCTCCGGCGCAAACAGGATGGCCTTGCCGAT
>JAPPLI010000157.1 GCA_028819495.1 Gammaproteobacteria bacterium
TAGTGGAAAATATTGCCTGCGAACAGGCAGCCCGCATGGTAGCCATGAAGAGCGCTTCCGATAACGCGGGCACCCTGATAGACGAATTGCAATTAATATACAACAAGGCCCGCCAGGCCGCGATAACACAGGAAATCTCCGAGATCGTCGGTGGCGCTGCAGCAGTGTAAGTATTGGGTGGCAGGTCGGGATAGCCTTTTCAAGACCCTCTGGAAGCCATGGATGGCTGGAAGGGAGCGTACATGGATGTATTCATAGCGTGTCTTGAAAAGGCTATCCCGACCTGCCGATGTGTCACATAGAGATCACATAAGATTAAAGAGGACAAAAAAACTGATGAATGCCGGAAACATTGTACAAATCATCGGCGCGGTTGTGGATGTGGAATTTCCAGGCCACGCCATCCCGAAAGTTTACGATGCGCTGAACGTGGATGCCGAAGGCGTGGAGACCACCCTGGAAGTGCAGCAGCAACTGGGCGACGGGGTAGTGCGCACGATAGCCCTGGGTTCCACGGACGGGTTGCAGCGCGGCCTGAAGGTGGATAATTCCGGCGCGCCGATATCGGTCCCGGTCGGCGAGAAGACCCTGGGACGTATCATGAACGTGCTGGGCGACCCAATCGACGAACGCGGTCCGGTCAACGCCGAAGAAAAATGGAGCATCCACCGGGACGCGCCGACGTTTACCGACCTCAGCCCCACGACGGAATTGCTTGAGACCGGCATCAAGGTTATCGACCTGATCTGTCCCTTTGCCAAGGGCGGCAAGGTCGGCCTGTTCGGCGGCGCCGGCGTCGGCAAGACGGTCAACATGATGGAACTCATCAACAACATTGCCACCCAGCACTCCGGCCTGTCCGTGTTTGCGGGCGTGGGCGAGCGCACCCGCGAGGGCAACGATTTCTACCATGAAATGCAGGAAGCCGGGGTGGTCAATATCGAGAACCTGGAAGAATCAAAGGTATCCATGGTCTATGGGCAGATGAACGAGCCGCCGGGCAACCGGCTACGAGTCGGATTGACCGGCCTGACCCTGGCGGAAAAATTCCGCGATGAGGGTCGCGACGTCCTGTTGTTCATCGACAATATTTACCGTTTCACCCTGGCCGGCACTGAAGTATCGGCCCTGCTGGGACGCATGCCGTCCGCGGTGGGCTACCAGCCGACCCTGGCCGAAGAGATGGGCCGGTTGCAGGAGCGTATCACTTCCACCAGGGCTGGTTCCATTACCTCAATCCAGGCGGTGTACGTGCCGGCGGACGACCTTACCGACCCGTCACCCGCCACGACCTTCGCGCACCTCGATGCGACGGTGGTGCTCTCAAGGCAGATCGCCGAGCTGGGCATCTACCCTGCCGTTGACCCGCTGGATTCCACTTCGCGGCAGCTTGATCCGCTGGTAGTCGGGCAGGACCATTACGAAACGGCCCGGTCCGTGCAGAACACCCTGCAACGTTACAAGGAGCTGCGTGATATCATCGCGATTCTGGGTATGGATGAATTGTCCGAGGAAGATAAACTGGTAGTGGCCAGGGCGCGCAAGATACAGCGTTTCCTGTCGCAGCCCTTCACCGTGGCGGAAGTCTTCACCGGCACTTCCGGAAAATACGTTTCACTGAAGGATACCATCCAGGGCTTCAAGGCCATCGTCAACGGTGAATTCGATCACCTGCCGGAGCAGGCGTTTTACATGGTCGGAACAATCGAGGAAGCGGTGGAAAAGGGCAAATCAGTCTAAACTTAAGGAATAAATCAATTCGGGCATCAACATGGCTACCATTCAAGTCGATATCGTCAGTGCGGAAAGGGAGATCTTTTCAGGGGAGGCGGAGATGGTCTTTGCCCCGGCAATACTGGGCGAGGTAGGCATCGCGCCGGGCCATACGCCGCTGGTCACCCGGCTTGCCCCGGGAGAAGTCCGCGTCCGGCAGGAGAATGGCGAGGAGGAAGGGTTCTATGTTTCCGGCGGGATGCTGGAGGTCCAGCCGAAGGTGGTGACCGTGCTCTCGGACACAGCCATGCGGGCCGAGGACCTGGATGAGGCCGCGGTGCTGAAGGCCAGGGAGGAAGCGGAACGCCAGTTGCATGACCGGGATGCAAATATAGACTATGCAACAGCGCTGGCAAAGAATGCAGAAGCCGTAGCACAACTTCAGGCCATCCGCAGGATGCGCAAACGGACCGGACGTAGTTAGTTCCAATCCTTTTTTCGTTATGCCCCTGAGCGCCGTTATCCTTGCCGCCGGAAAGGGCAAGCGCATGCGCTCCTCGTTGCCCAAGGTAATGCATACCCTGGCAGGCAAAACCCTGCTGGCTCACGTGTATGCTACCGCCGGACTCATGTCCTGTGATGAAATTTATATCGTTTACGGGCACGAAGGGGACCAACTGCGCCAGGCCCATGACGCGTTTGACGCTCATTGGATCAGGCAGGAACGGCAACTGGGAACGGGCCATGCCGTGTCACAGGTCATCGAGTCCATTCCCGCTACCCATCTTGTCATCGTGCTCTACGGTGACGTGCCTCTGATCACCCGTGAGACCCTGAACGCGCTTGTAGAGGCGGCGGGAGATTCCGGATTCAGCCTGCTCACCGCTGTTCTTGAAGACCCGGTAGGTTACGGTCGTATAGTTCGGGACGATGCCGGTAATATTCTGAGAATCGTTGAGGAGAGGGATGCAAACGAGCAGGAAAAACTGCTGTGCGAGATCAATACGGGGATGATGGCCGTACGCGCCGACCTGCTGAAAAAATGGCTGGGCATGTTGACCGACGATAACGCCCAGGAGGAATACCTGCTGACGGACATTGTCGGGCACGCTGTCAGTGAAGGTGTTGGCGTTAATACGGTCCAGCCGGCTTCGGTCATGGAGATAAAGGGGGTGAATGACCGCGCCCAACTGGCCGAACTGGAAAGACACTACCAGCTTGTGCAGGCGAGGCAACTGATGAGTGAGGGGGTGACGCTGGCTGACCCGGCCCGCTTCGACCTGCGCGGGGCCCTGGAAGCAGGCGAGGACGTCTTCATCGATATAAACGTGGTCATCGAAGGGGAGGTCAGTATCGGCAACCAGGTTTCAATCGGTCCCAACTGCGTTATCCGGGATACCCGTATCGGGGACGGGGCAAACATCCTTGCCAATTGCGTTATCGACAATGCCGACATCGGCGCTAGAAACCGAATCGGGCCATTCGCCAGGATCCGCCCCGGTTCCAGCCTTGATGAAGACGTACATATCGGCAATTTCGTCGAGATAAAACAATCGGAGATTGGCAAGGGTTCGAAAGCCAACCACCTGAGCTATATCGGTGACAGCGAGGTGGGCGAACGGGTCAACGTCGGCGCCGGGACGATCACCTGCAACTACGACGGGGTCGAGAAACATAAAACCATCATCGGCAACGACGTGTTTATCGGCTCCAATACCGAGCTCATCGCCCCTCTCAGAATAAACGACGGCGCCACTATCGCCGCAGGAGCCACGATTTCCAAAGACGTAGAGGCCGGTTCCCTGGCAATGAGCAAACGGGAAGCAAAAGTCGTGAAAGACTGGAAGCGTGGCAGAAAGAAAAAGGGGTCAGAGTAAGAATTTCGCCAGAAATTTTACTCTGACCCCGGAATACTGATATGACATTCTCAACGGCAGACCTCCATGATGAACATGAAGGCAAGGTCCAGGTTGCCAATATCCTCATGCAGTCTTACGGGCGCAAGGCAAGGTTCTCCGGCCCCATCTCAACGGTAAAGTGTTTCGAGGACAACTCCCTGGTCCGGGCGGCGCTGGAAGAACCCGGCAACGGCCGCGTGCTGGTGGTCGACGGCGGCGGCTCAATTCGCTGCGCTCTTGTGGGCGACAAGCTGGCGGAAATGGCAATGAAGAACGGCTGGGCGGGACTGGTTGTCCATGGATGCATCAGGGATTCCGCGGTCATCTCAACTCTGGATATCGGCATAAAAGCCCTCGGCACCAACCCCCGGCGCAGCGTCAAGAAAGGCGCGGGAGAACGCGATATAGCGCTGAACTTTGCCGCTACAACCTTTACGCCGGAAGATTGGCTCTATGCCGATGAGGACGGCATCCTGCTCAGTCGGATGAAGTTGATATGATCGTAAAAAAGGAATTAGGCTTATATATATCCGCTACAACCCCCTTAAACTTTGTAACTGAATCAATAGCTGAGCAACTGCGTCAGCACTGGCTCCTTCTAGTATGCGCTGTATTGAACTGAGACTCTCCCTGACAAGATTGCCTGTTGGGTTTGGATATGAAATTTGCGCCTCAACGGTTACTATTTCTGAAGTACCCCGCTACATTATGTTGGTTACGTAGTTTGTTCTGGTGTATGCAAGTAATGTATTTCTCATCGAATTTGATTAAACTATGCCCTGTATCATACATCTCTTCGGGAAAGGTAAATTTTCGGAACGACAGCATTGTTTTTGTTTACTTTTTTTGTTTACGTTGATATAAATGCGGCTTTGATAAGCTCTAACATATAGGAATAATGTAAATTTCCAAAAAAACCAATTTCATGAATGCGGTCAATAAACCTTCACTCACCAGTATTAAAAAATAGGAAACAATAATCCCAATTCACCGCAACCCTGACAATAGCAGATGTGACCCCATAAATATTTAAGAGTTATCATAATATCACCGCATCTTACATTTATATACAGATACTATGTAGAAATGCGTAACTTAATTAACAACAAATGACAACCTTCAACTTCCCAAGAGTAGAACGTAGAGTATTCAAACAGAATTTTCTTGATACAGTTGCTATTGAGTTACGATATCCAACCTACCTGCGGCTAAAGGAGAAAGAACCCCTAGAGATTTCCGAGTCTATCAGAAACCGCTTCCCTCTGTACGAGCACAGCAAAGAAATGCAGATGACACCACTCGGAACAACTGAGCCGGAGCCCGTGTATCAATTTTACACTAAAGGTAAAGACCCAACACTAAGTATTTCAGCATCAAATTTGGTACTGGTAACAAAAAAATATGAATCTTTCGAAAATTTCTCATCACATATCGAGTTCTTAATTAAACAAGCCATACCCCATGTAGATACTACATTCTTTACTCGAGTTGGCTTACGCTACATTAACAACATTTCCAATATACAACAGAATGGAGAAGACATCTGTGAATGGATTAATGAAAAGCTTATTAGCGTATTAGTGAGTGGAGAAATAGGAATAATCGACAATATGAAACACGAGTTAAGCGGCCAACTATCAGGTGGCACAGGTTATACTTTTCGATATGGGTTATCTCCGTTATCAAATGAGAGGCGAAAGTTTATACTCGATTGGGATTACTATAAGGGTGATGTTGAAGTAACTGACTGCATGGATCTACTGAAAACATTCCATGATGTACACTTCCAGTTCTTTTGGTGGGCATTAGGTAACAAGGCAAAGGGGTTATTAAACAATGGCAGATCTAGCATATGACTACGAAATAGTACCTACATTTCACTCTAGTAAACATACTATTCAGACGGCCGCTGTACTGGACGATTGGGAACCTATTGATAGCACAAAGATAGGTATTTGGTCGCTACAAATACAACAACAGTCTTATGACCAAAATATAATGGATTGGGATACGGATGAAGGACATCCGAGTGGCGCGCCTATTATTGATCAAGTTGATACCGGTGCAGTTCTCTCCAACATAGATGACCGCGTAGATGAAGATCAAGAATCACGCGATAGAGTGATGCTTTTGGCTAAGAAATATGCTTCAGAAAAGATAACTCTCAGCAAGGAAGACAATGCTCGACTTGAAATGATAACTCAAAAAATGGAATTGAAATATCCAAGATATTCCACTAGTGATTGGAATCTCCTCAATGAAGCAGGGAATCTTATCAATGAATTTTATAGCATAACAGGAGCAGAAAGCTGAGTAAGATAGGGAAAGCCTACAAGAAAATAATCCCGTTTGTATATCCTACAAAAAAGCATGTGCGCACCCTGAACCTTCCAGGTTATACAAACTACCGGGATTATAAACCACATCTAAAAGATGAATTCAGCAAGCGTTGCGTCTACTGTCGCAAAGCTGACCTCGATCAGGATCCTGGGTCGTTCCACATAGATCACTACAGACCAAAGGATAAGTTTCCGGACCTTATAAATGTATACACTAATCTATTTTATGCTTGCGCTTCATGTAATCGATTTAAGAGTAACTACTGGAGCGATAACAAGTCGGAACAAGTACTCAATCCTTGCGATCATATTATGTCGCAACATCTTGTATTTGAAATAGAATTAG